>NZ_JAOTGI010000020.1:0-35431 GCF_044427255.1 Streptococcus sp. 2021WUSS126
GGAGTAGAACAATTTCTAGTTTCTCAGAGACAGACTTTGGACTTCTTTTGGACATAATAAAACTCCCTTTATAGTTTCTAGTGAAAATTTTTGTTTTTTCACTGTCCACTATAAGGGGAGTATATCAGATGTCATCAACGCTATCTTATCATTCTTATTCTGCCGCTGGCTCTTTATGACCTTTCTTTTTTACCAGTTCACGACCATTTTTATGACGGTTGATTTTTTACCTAGTCTTACAGCAATACTATTGATGACTGGGGTTTGCTTTACTCTCTTTCGACTGGTCTATCAGCCAGGCATTTCCCGACTGACTCTTTTGTTTTTCTATGGATGCTATGGTTTTCTACTAATCTATCTCCTCTTTTTCAAAAGCATGGGCGTCAGAGGTGTCAACTGGGATCTCCTTAGCACCTTCTCTCAAGACCTACTTCTCAATCCTGCCATATTGGTCTTTAACCTCTTACTCTTTTTACCACTTGGGTTGCTTTTTTCATTTTCTTGGAAAAAACTTTCTCTCTTTGTAGGGGCCATATTGCTAGTTGAAGCCTGTCAATTCTTCTTTTCACTGGGCTTCTTTGACCTTGGCGACATCTTGCTTAACACCTCTGGCTTCGCACTTGGAAACTTCTTGGGATAATCCGCAATCGCCCACTCTTTCAAAAATAGAATACAGAAAAAATGACCCCGAAAGGTCATTTTTATATGCTACGCTTCCAAATGCCAGATGTCTTCGTTGTACTGTTGAATAGTACGGTCTGACGAGAAGAAACCTGCTTTAGCGATATTGACGATGACTTTTTCCAACCAGCTGTCGCGATCTTCGTAGTCTGCTAACATCTGCTCTTTAGTCGAGATATAATCTTCCAAATCAAGCAAGGTCATGAAGTGGTCATTGTGCTTAAGGTTGTCCTGTAAACGCCAGAGACGCTCATCGATCCCACCAGCATGACGAATGGTATCCGATGTAATGAAGTCAATCAATGGACGAATGGCTTCACGTTCATAGAAGGAATATGGATGGTAGGTTCCATTTGCATAGTGTTCGATAACTGTTTGGCTATCTTGACCAAAGATATAGATATTTTCATCACCTACCAACTCATGAATTTCCACATTGGCACCATCATCTGTACCGATAGTCAAGGCTCCGTTGAGCATGAATTTCATGTTACCTGTACCAGATGCTTCTTTGGATGCAAGGGAAATTTGCTCTGAAATATCTGCCGCTGGAATAATATAACTCGCCTCAGTTACGTTATAGTTTTCAATCATAACGAGTTGCAAGTGTGGTGCTACTTCTGGATCATTTTTGATAACCTGTGACAATACCAAAATCAAATGAATGATGTCCTGTGCGGTTGTGTAGGCAGGTGCAGCCTTTCCTCCAAAGAATACTGTCAATGGGCGGATAGGAATGTTGCCTGCTTTAATATCCAGATACTTATGGATAACATAGAGAACATTCATCTGCTGACGCTTGTACTCGTGCATGCGCTTGATTTGTACATCAAAGATGGATTCTGGATTAACATGAACACCTTGTGTCTTGGCAATATGACGCTGCAATTTGCGTTTATTATGCTGCTTTGTCTTTTCCAACCAAGATTTCAATTCCTTATCATTTTTGTAATCCAATAGCTTTTCGAGTTCACTTGCATCGTGATGGTAGCCATGTCCAAGTAGGCCGTCCAGGTAGCTTGCCAAACTTGGATTAGCATGCATGAGCCAGCGACGGAAGGTAATCCCATTTGTCTTATTATTGAATTTTTCAGGATATAGCTCATAGAAAGCTTTCAACTCTGAAGTTTTCAAGATCTCTGTATGAAGTGCCGCCACCCCATTGATAGAATAACCATAATGAATATCCATGTGTGCCATGTGAACACGGCCATGTTCATCGATGATATTGACAGCAGGATCATCCTTCACTTCTTTGGCACGACGATCCAATTCTACGATGAACGGTACCAAGTGCGGAACCACATAGTTCAGAAAATCAAGCGGCCATTTTTCCAGCGCCTCTGACAAGATGGTATGGTTGGTATAAGCAGTCATTTTCTTAACAATTTCAACTGCCTCATCAAACGAAATACCACGAAGCTCCAAAAGGCGAATCAATTCTGGAATAACAAGTGATGGGTGAGTATCGTTGATTTGAACAACAGCATAATCAGGCAGGTCATGTAAGTTTGACCCCTTAGCAACCGCTTCGTCAATCAATAGTTGCGCAGCGTTAGAGACCATGAAATACTGCTGGAAGATGCGGAGAACTTTTCCTTCATCGGTCGAATCATCTGGATAGAGGAAGAGAGTCAAGTTTCGGAAAATATCTTCCTTATCAAATTCTATCCCATCATAAATGATATTGTCATCAACTGAACCAAGATCAAACAAGCGAAGACGATTCTTGCGTTCCATCTTATAACCAGGTACATCGATGTCATACAACTTAGATGTTAAGGTAAAATTAGCAAATGGCACCTGATAAGAAATCGGTGACTCTGTTAACCATGAACGTGGTGTAATCCACTCGTTTGGCACAGCAGACTGCTGATGGTATTCAAATAATTGTCTAAACAGTCCAAAGTGATAATTCAAACCAACCCCATCACCATTAAGACCTAGACTAGCAATTGAATCAAGGAAGCAGGCAGCCAAACGACCCAAACCACCATTTCCTAGTGATGGCTCCATCTCCACATCTTCAATAGCAATTAAGTCTTTACCTGCTGCTGCAAGCTGGCTCTTCACCTCATCATAAACACCCAAGTTGATCAAGTTATTAGACAAGAGTTTACCAATCAAGAACTCTGCTGAAATATAGTAGACCTTTTTCTTTTGGTCATTTGTATACTTAGCTTCACTCTGCTGTTTTGTAAAAGCAAGCAAGGCGTAATAGAGTTCTTGGTCTGTACAATCTTCAATGCGTTTGGCATACATAGACTGAACAAAATTTTGTAAATTAATCATAAGGCTTCTCCTGGATATATTAACGTAATCATTCAGAAAGGTTTCGCTCTACCTTTGTAAACGTTTTCTTAATTATACCCTATTTATAAAAAAAAGACAAGCCAACTTCCGTACAAATAGAAATTGGTTCGTCTTTTAAACGAGGCTGGGCAAAAAGTCCAGCCACGCTTCTCAGAGTTCGTGTAAACATCTCAGAATTATTCTTAATTATTCTGCAATCAGAGTTTCCAAACCAACTTTCATCATATCCGTGAAAGTATTTTGACGCTCTTCTGCTGTGGTGTCTTCCTCTGGATTAACCAAGCTATCTGAAATCGTCATAATGGCAAGCGTTTGAACGCCAAACTTAGCACCTAGGTAATAAAGTGCAGCTGCTTCCATTTCTACAGCCTTGACACCTAGTTGACCTAATTCTAAGTTGCGACTAAACAATTTTGGAGAATAGAAACTATCTGATGATAAAACATTGCCAACATGCGTTGTCATGTTGAATTCTTTGGCGATATGATAAGCCTTATCTAAAAGATCAAAATCAGCGATTTGTGGCAAATCGTACTCTGGCCAGTCAATATTGATCATACGAGAGTTGGTTGCAGCTGCCTGTGCCAAGACCAATTCACGAACATGGACATCCTCGTTCAAAGAACCTGCTGTTCCCACACGAATTAGTTTTTTCACACCATATTCGTTAATCAATTCATGGGCATAGATAGAGATGGATGGTATTCCCATACCTGTTCCCATGACAGAGACACGATGACCCTTGTAGGTACCTGTGTAGCCGAACATATTGCGAACTTCGTTGAAGCAAACTGCATCTTCAAGGAAGTTTTCAGCGATAAATTTAGCACGAAGCGGATCACCAGGAAGCAAAATCTTATCAGCAATTTCGCCTGGTTTTGCGGAAATATGGATAGACATGTAATGTACCTCTTTGTTCTATTTTCGAATGCTTACAACTCAGCCAAGATAGCTTTCACCAAGCCTTTGAAGTTGCCCTTGATCTGCTCGGTTACTTCTACAACTTCTTCGTGATTGAGTTCAGATTGGAAACCAGCCGCAAAGTTGGTGATAGCAGAAATTCCCAAGACTTTCATGCCTGAATGAGCTGCTACGATGACTTCTGGCACTGTTGACATACCGACTGCATGGGCACCCATGGTCTTGAAGGCCAAGATTTCTGCCGGTGTTTCGTAGGTAGGACCTGTCACACCGAGGTAGACACCATTGTCCAACTTAATGCCCAATTTTTCCGCAACGGCATGAGCTTTTTCACGGTATTCTTTGGTGTAGGCATTGGACATATCTGGGAAACGTGGACCAAATTCTTCCAAGTTTTCACCAATCAATGGATTTTGACCAGTCATGTTGATGTGGTCTGTAATAGCCATGAGGGTACCTGGGCCGTAGCCGATACCACCTGCGGCATTGGTTACAATCACGCCTTCGCAACCAAGGGCTTTCATGACACGGACTGGGAAGGTCACGACTTCCATTGGATTGCCTTCGTAGAAGTGGAAACGACCTTGCAAGGCCAAGACCTTGCGGCCTGCCAAATCTCCGTATACCAACTTACCAGCGTGGCCCACAACCGTTGACTTGCCCCAGTTTGGAATGTCCGCATAGTCGATCACAATAGCATTTTCAACTTCTTGAGCCAATTCACCCAAACCTGAGCCCAAGATCAAACCAAATTCTGGCTTGACCAAACCTTTTTCTTCTAAGAAAGCTTTTGTTTCATTGATTTTTGCAAGTAAACTCATATTTTCTCCTTTTATAAATAATCCGACCAGTCATATTCTGGCATTTTTTCTTTAATGATTTCAAGCGGACGACAGAGGAAGGCTGTCTGTTCTCGCTCGATAATGGGGCGATTGAGAGTAGCAGGCTCTTTAACTAAACGCTCAAGGAGTTGTTCTTCTGACAAACCTGCTCGCTCTTCTTCTGTCAACCGAATAACTGCTGAAGGCTGACTGCCCATTTTTTCCAAGAGAGCTGTCAATTCCTCTGCTGTCAGTGGATTTTCTAGATAATTAACCCACTTGACTTCCATATCCTGACTGGACAGCAATATTCTTAATTTTTTACACTTGCTACAGTCAGGATTGTAATAGACCGTTAGCTTCTCCATTAAACCAATTGTGATAAGAAGCTTTCGCCAATCATGGCTGTGCCCACTCCGAAGTTTTCCGCAACGGTTGCTGAAATGTCCGCAAAATGACCTACTGGCAAGACACCACTACCTTTGAAAGCCTTGCTGTATGCCAAGAGTGGCACATATTCACGTGTGTGGTCTGTTCCAGCATAGGATGGATCATTGCCGTGGTCTGCAGTAATCAAGAGCAGGTCATCTTCACGCATATTGTCAATAATCTCTGGAATACGTGCATCAAACTCTTGCAAACAATCGCGGTAGCCTTCGATATTGCGACGGTGACCATACACAGCATCAAAGTCAACTAAGTTTGTAAAGGAGAAACCTTCCTCGAAGTCTGATAACTTCAGAGTATCAATCAACACATCGACACCGTGCATGTTGGACTTGGTGTGACCCATATCATTTGTAATACCTGAACCATTGAAAATATCACTGATTTTACCAACTGAGTAAGTTGGTACACCCGCATCTGCCAGTTTGTTGAGTACTGTTGCTTCAAACGGTGATACTGCATAGTCGTGACGGTTGGCAGTTCGTGAGAAATTGCCTGGCTCACCAACGTATGGACGGGCGATGATACGGCCTAGAAGAGCTGGGCGTTCAAGGGTAATGGAACGAGCGTATTCACAGATACGATACAACTCATCAAGTGGAATAATATCTTCATGGGCCGCAATCTGAAGCACAGGGTCTGCGGAGGTATAGACGATCAACTCTCCTGTTTCCATTTGGCGAGGGCCAAAGTCATCAATGACAGCTGTACCTGAATACGGCTTGTTTGCTTCGCGGATGATTTTACGACCTGAGAATTCTTCGATTTTTGTCAAAATCTCTTCAGGGAAACCATCCCAGAATGTATCAAATGGCTCAGTAATATTGAGACCCATAATTTCCCAGTGTCCAGTCATGGTATCCTTACCAAGCGATACTTCTTCCAACTTGGTCACGTAACCAGTTGGATGGCTTTCAGCAGGAACTGTCGCAAGCGCTGTATCTCGAGGGATATTTCCAAGACCAATCTTGGTCATATTAGGCACCTCAAGCCCAGCTTTTTCAGAAATGTGACCGAGAGTGTCAGATTCTGTATCTGCTACACCCGCATTGAAAAATTTATCTGAGTCTGGTGCTGCGCCGATTCCGACAGAGTCCATAACTACCAAGTGAACACGTTTAAATTTAGGCATAATTGTCTCCTTTATTTGATATAGTTAGATTCAACCAAAATCAGCGTCCAACCAAGTTGCTAGACTGGAAATTATCGTTACCACATCTAAACATTTTAATGGGGTGCAATACTTATACAGTCGCAGCTCTCGGTATCAAACTTCCTAACCATCAAAACTAGATACTGTTACTCGCTTCACTGCCTGCTGTTCAGCTATCGCTTTTTCAGCACCTATCGTCTGACTGCTACGAGGTAAGGGGATAGATTTTTGAAGAGTCTAAACGTTCGTGTTTTCATTATACCATAAAAAAGCCTCTCATTGTACCAAAATGAGAAGCGTTTTCAATTTATTTCTTTTCGATGATGTTCGTTCCTTCTGGTGTACCAACAATTACCTTGGAAATCAATCCAATAAAGAGACCGTGTTCTACAACACCGACGGTCCGATCCAATTCTTCCGCCAATGCATATGTGTCGTCTATTCTGCGCAAATCAAGGTCAATGATAAAGTTCTGCATATCCGTGATATGTTTTTCTCCATTACGCATACGGAAACTTGGACGATACCCTTTTTTCTCAAATAGTCGGAAAAGATTTTCCGCACCGTACTGCACAACTTCCACCGGCAACTTGAAGGCACCTAGGGTTTGAACCATCTTAGACTCATCCACAATCCAGATGCAGTCCTTGCTATTGACTGCTACCACTTTCTCCATGAGAAGCGCTGCACCACCGCCTTTAATCCCATTGAAGTCTCCATCAACCTCATCTGCTCCATCCACCGTCAAGTCCACATATTCGACTTCGTCGATATTTTTTAGGGGAATCCCAAGGGACGCAGCATGTTCTGCCGTAGCATGAGAGGTCGTTACGCCTGTGATCTGTAGCCCTTCTTCTGCAACCCGGCGACCAATCTCCTGTACGAAATAGTATGCCGTCGAACCAGTGCCCAGTCCAACAATCATCCCGTCCGTCACAAACTCCGCCGCCTTAATCCCAACCTGCTCTTTTAGGTTTGTCATCTTTGTCTCCTTTGAAATAAAACGATTACATATAGTATATCATGGAGAGGGAGATGGGACAAGGGCGAGTTAGAAATCTTGGAGGAAAATGGAGGGGAATTAATTTCGACAGTATTTTCTAGGCTATCGTAAAAACTAGAAAAAATTAAAACAGTGATATAAAGTAGAATTTAATCAGGAAGACCTATCAAATTAAGCTCTTTATCAATTTCATCCCCACTTATTTCTTTCGATCTCTTTAGTGATTTTTTTGATAATTAAAGTTACAATATTCACTACTACTGTTAGAAATAGAAGTATTAAAAAATAACAGTTTTGACATCCAATTACTCCCCTCCTTTATAAACTTACTGCTTATTGTACTATTCGAAACAGCACAGCTCTAAAACAAACCATAGCTAGACCTCACGATCTGCCAAGTTTTGAAACCATTCGAAACAGCACAGCTCTAAAACATAAAGACTGGTTCCCACGTATGACAGAATGTTTTGAAACCATTCGAAACAGCACAGCTCTAAAACATCGTTCACGGCAGATGGGACTATTCGCTCGTTTTGAAACCATTCGAAACAGCACAGCTCTAAAACATTTCAGACTCTATGTATAATAACTCATTTGTTTTGAAACCATTCGAAACAGCACAGCTCTAAAACTTTCTATCGTTTTGTTATAATTATTATACAGTTTTGAAACCATTCGAAACAGCACAGCTCTAAAACCAGACTGCTGGTTAAAACCTGCCTAGCTAGGTTTTGAAACCATTCGAAACAGCACAGCTCTAAAACGCATTGGGACTATGACGCGACGTCTATATAGTTTTGAAACCATTCGAAACAGCACAGCTCTAAAACTGTTCAGTTGTCAACATCAATTCTTCTGTCGTTTTGAAACCATTCGAAACAGCACAGCTCTAAAACATATACCTAAGCGTAATCATTGGACTTGCGGTTTTGAAACCATTCGAAACAGCACAGCTCTAAAACACTTGACCGTGAGTTCTTTGTTGAACAAAAGTTTTGAAACCATTCGAAACAGCACAGCTCTAAAACGAAACTTGCCCACCACGAGGACCAACTTCTGTTTTGAAACCATTCGAAACAGCACAGCTCTAAAACACAGAATATTCGAAAAACAATTCAACGATAGTTTTGAAACCATTCGAAACAGCACAGCTCTAAAACTTATTATTTTTTTGATTTTCTATAAATTTTGTTTTGAAACCATTCGAAACAGCACAGCTCTAAAACAGGTTTTAACTAATATTCACTCGGTTATATGTTTTGAAACCATTCGAAACAGCACAGCTCTAAAACTATCACGAATTTCATAGGGTAAATTATCATGTTTTGAAACCATTCGAAACAGCACAGCTCTAAAACATAGCATGCTGCCAACTCCTTCTTCAGCTCGTTTTGAAACCATTCGAAACAGCACAGCTCTAAAACATACAAATAAGTATTGATAATTTTGTAAATGTTTTGAAACCATTCGAAACAGCACAGCTCTAAAACCATTTCTAACTGATATAATTGTATCATTTAGTTTTGAAACCATTCGAAACAGCACAGCTCTAAAACATGTTTAATTTATGATATATAGATTTATCAGTTTTGAAACCATTCGAAACAGCACAGCTCTAAAACGACTTGACGATAAAGCGTGTTGTTAGCGGAGTTTTGAAACCATTCGAAACAGCACAGCTCTAAAACTTGTGCTTGGTTATACGCATTGACAACCGCGTTTTGAAACCATTCGAAACAGCACAGCTCTAAAACAGACAAAATCGTATTAGTCGCTGAGCATCTGTTTTGAAACCATTCGAAACAGCACAGCTCTAAAACCACCACTTTATCGTTGATTCTATCGTGAAAGTTTTGAAACCATTCGAAACAGCACAGCTCTAAAACACGTAACACAATGACTTTAACTTTTCGTGTGTTTTGAAACCATTCGAAACAGCACAGCTCTAAAACAAAAACGCAAAGTCTTTTTCCCAACAAAGAGTTTTGAAACCATTCGAAACAGCACAGCTCTAAAACCTCGTAGACTATTTTTTGTCACAAAATCTCGTAATCGCGCCATTCGTCTCAGCCAGACTTCAGTTTCGAATAATTTCTAATATTTGTACTGTATGTATTTATTTTACCATATTTTCCGATAGTAAGAAATAGTCTTTATCCAAAACATACTGAGGGAAATCTTTTCTTTTTCTCGGTTCTAGAAAAAGAACATCCATATTGGAAAGTTCAATATACTCCCTAGTTTTCTGAATTTCATCCACTGTCAAATAAGATAACACATTGATAAAGACAAGAAATCTCTTCTTATTCAAAAATTGATAAACTTGTAAAATCTCGAAAATTTTATCAAAAATCGTATCACTGATAGTTTCAATTTTGACCCCTAACGCCTTTATCAACTCCAAAACCGTAATCTCATCATACTCCAAATCAAGCTCATTCTCTAAACATTCATAAGAGATTAGTTCAGTAATAGAATTTGCTAATTTTTCAATAATTGATTTCACTTCTGGTTTTTCATTTAATTGATTTTCTAAATCAGCATGGATGAGCTTCAGTATTGGTGCAGCATTAATGTCATATCCTAAAATATCTGTAACCACCATCAGCTCGGAATCTTTTATGGACCTAAATTGTTCGTCGAAAATTTTTAATTCTGATCCATCTTGATATTGATATAAATTCCTAACCAGTCGAGAAAATACTGTCGTATCCTCTACAACAAAAATAGTTGCTTTCTCGACCGTCAGAGCTTCGTCTAGTAACGGAAAGTTCAATTTCATATCAAATCTCCTCTCCTAAAAAGACTATTCGAGAGTCCGTATTTCCTATACAGTCATCTCGCTGACCATGGAGATAAATCATACGAGCAAATTGTTTTTCTGTAACTGTCAGAAGTGTGATATTACCTTTCTTGGGATTATTTGCCTTTAGTCGCTCCAACATAGCATTACTGGCTGAATTGTTCAGGAGTAACTTGCTATAGACTGAAAATTGATGCATAATAAACCCTTCGTTGATTAAAAATTTACGGAATTTACGATATGCCTTTCTTTCATCAACTGTTTCTGTAGGCATATCAAACATCAATAGCATTCTCATATACCGGTAACTCATATCCTAAATTCAGGAACTCCTTTCCCTTTATTATTGAGCGCCTTAATCACTTTCTTCGTATAATCGCTAACAATATTAGTCAAGTACATTTCCTTATTGTTGTATTGAAATGTATCTGAGAAAATTGTAAACAATTCACGCTTAATTTTAACAAAACTATGATTTCGATTTTCGTAAACAATCTGATCTATGATAGGCCGAAAAGGTTCCATGATGTCGCTAGCAAGGTTGAATTGATTGAATTGGTTAGCGTGTTTTAAACCAAACTGTGTCATGCAGCCAGAAAGAACAACCTCACGCGCAAACATACTAAGTAACAGGGTATAACCATAATCTAGACTTGCGTTGATGTCATTATCAAGTTCTCGATTAAAATCATTTCCAAACAAAGTATTAAAGTAAATCCTCGCAGAATGTCCTTCACGATTACTAGGGTCAAAGAGCTCCAAGCTATGGTACAAATTCATGACGGATTGAGATTTTTCAATGAAACCACACGCACTGAGATAGATACTTTGGTTTAGTATTTTCTGGGAAATGATATGTGTCCAAACTTCAGCTTTGACTGCTTCTTCCCAGTCAATTTGCTTCGAAAGTTGCAAACTGGAATCATGCCGAGCATAATAAGGCATCAAGTGTGCTGTTGGTAGTCGCTTATCATCACAAAAAATAACCAGAATATTTTCATCTACTAATCGCTTGATCAACATCGTAGACAGCACAATATCAGTTGTTTCCAGCAATAAGATGTCAACCTCGGACAGATGAATCATTTCTGTCCGAGTAGCATCTTTAAAAATTAAATGATTATTTTTATATGATAGTTTGGAGTGTGTATTTACAATAACAGTCCGCCAGCCCATTAGTCTCCTCCTAATTTGCTCAAATCAATACGTGTTTCGTAGAGACCAGTCACAGACTGATGAATGAGGGTAGCTTCTAAAATCTCAGCGATTGAAGTATAACGTTTACGATCAATAACGGAACCTAAAAATTTGAATGCAGCTGGAGCCCCAATAGCCGTAAAGGTTAGCAGATTTACAAATGAACTCGTCAAATCACTAATATCATCTCCATCATTTTTATCATACAATTCTTCTATTTTACTCAGACGATCTTGAGCCAAAATGTATCTAGTAGAGAAATCTGATATATGTCTCAAAAGTTCTTTAAACTCATGTTTATTTTTATTAACATAGTTTAAGTGAATGGGCTCAGTGATTTTGTGAATATTATTTGAATGATATAGCAGCGTCACCAAGTGAGGTGGTAAAACCATTTCATTTCCCTTCTGCAACTCCTTCGCACTAGCTAGAAGTCTTCGCCGTCCATTTTCTAATTCAAATAGACTGTATTTAGGTAGTTTTATAATATTCCTTTCTTGAATATTCTTATAACCCTTATGTTCAAGAAACTCAATAGGATTTTTTTCAAATGCCATTCTCTCCATAATGGTGATACCAATGAGTTCTTTGACCTTCTTTAGTTTCTTGGCCTTCCCTTTTTCAATATCTGCAATTAGTAAAATTGAATAAGCAATTGTCGGGCTATCAAATCCACCATATTTTTTTGTATCAAGATAGAATTTTTCGGTTTTTCGAGGAATGAGTTTGTCCGAATTACCATGTGGTAAAATGGATTCCTTAGAAAATCCGCCAGTCTGCATTTCTACTTTTTTCACAACATTCACTTGTGGATAAGATAAGACTTTTCTAACCGTTCTAAAGTCCGACTTTTTGTCCCAAACAATTTCCCCGGTTTCCTTGTTTACCTCAATAATAGGTCTAATTTTTACCGTCCCTGTTTTAGAAGACTTCACAACTCGCTTGAAAAAGTTCATAATGTTAGAATAGAATAACACTTTCTCTGTTGCAGACTTACGAGATTTATAGCTATTGTATTTTGGATAGTCTCCATAAACAAATTCTGGCGCTAACTGAGGGTACTTTTTCAATAAAGCTGTTGCTACCACTGCATTCAGATAGGCATCATGAGCATGATGGTAATTGTTGATTTCACGTACCTTGTACAGCTGATAGTCTTTTCTAAATTGAGATACTAAGCTTGATTTCAAGGTAATAATATTGACTTTCGGATCACGAATTCTATTTCCAGCGTCATCCAACTTCGTATTAAAGCGCGTATCCAAAATTCTAGCCACATGCTTTGTGATTTGTCTAGTTTCCACTAATTGTCTCTGGATAAACCTTGCCTTATCCTCATTGGTCAACCCACCTCGCTCCGCCTTGGTCAGGTTATCAAATTTACGTTGTGAAATAAGTTGAGAATCTAATAACTGTTTCCAGAAGTTTTTCTTTTTATGAACAATTTCGAGGCTTGGCACATCATCAGACTTACCTCGGTTTTTAGCAGATTTAGTCAATACCTTATTATCTAATGAGTCATCTTTAATAAATGCTTGTGGGATGATATGATCAATATCATATTGACTGAGCTGATCAATATCTAACTCTTCATCAGTATACATATCCTTTCCATTTTGAAGATAATAGAGAAAAAGTCGATCATTCTGCAACGCTTGATTATTTGTTGGATATTCTTTAAGAATTTTTGAATTCAAGTTGCAGTCTAAATTCTTAATCGCATTCTCTATTTTCTTATAGCGCTGTTGCGAATTACGGCGACCTTGATTCGTAAACTGATTTTCACGCGCCATTTCAACAACGATATGCTCAGGATTATATCCCATAACCTCTATCAATTCATCCACAATTTTTAAACTTTGTAGGATTCCTTTTTTTATGGCTGGGCTTCCGGCAAGATTTTGCACCTCTGCGCGATAATCTTCTGCTTCTCCAGAACCTTGTGCTAGTCTGATTTCATCTACAAATGATAGAGTATCATCATTTATCAGTTGCATAAAATTACGATTACTGGTTCCATCATCTATTAGATAGTCCAAAATTGTTTTTCTAGTTATCTTATCTCGTATGCCGTTAATTAACTTAGCAGACAACCGACCCCAACCAGTATAATGGCGACGCTCCAGTTTTTTGCGTTGTTCTTCTGTCAATACATCCTTATACTTCTCTAGTCGTTTTCTAATCATTTCTCTATCTTCAAATAGAGTTAAGGTCAGCACAACATTTTCCAAAATATCTTCATTTTCTGGATTATCAAGTAAATCTTTAGATACTATTTTTTTCAAGTCATGGTAAGTACCGAGTGAGGCATTAAAACTCTTGTTGTCCTTATCCAAACCCATCAAGTCTACGATGCGGAATTCATCAAATTCCTTACCAAGGAAATCCATTAATTTTTCCTTTGTAACTTTTCGATAAACCTTAAATACGCCATCAAAAATTTCTTGCTTCATATTGGCATCAAAGAAGAATGACTTACCTTGTTCTGTTACATACCTTACCTTGGTCAGTTCGTTATATACAGCAAACTTTTCGTATAGTAAACTGTGTTTTGGAAGAACCTTTTGATCTGGCAAGTATTGATCATAGTTTGTCATACGAGTGATGAAGTTTTCGGCGGAAGTTTCCTTATCAACCATTTCATCAAAATTCCAAGGCCTAATCTTTTCGTCTGATTTACGATTTAACCAAGCAAATTCACTATTTCCTCGTGCCAGCGGACCAACATAATAAGGAATACGGAAAGTTAGTATTTTTTCAATCTTATCTTGATTCTCTACTAAAAACGGATAAAACTCGGCCTGTCTGCGCATGATAGCATGCATTTCTTGGAGATGAATTTGGTGAGGAATAGAGCCATTATCAAAGGTACGTTGTTTTCTAAGGAAATCTTCTCTATCAATTTTATCAATGAAATAATTACTTCCCTCAATCTTCTCTATTGCTTTTTTTATGAATCTATAAAAATTCTCCTGCGTTGTTTTACCCTCAATATAACCTGCATAACCATCTTTTAGCTTATCATTGAAAACTTCTTTATAGGAATCGGACAAATTCTGATGAATAAAGTTCTTTAGTAAAGCTAAATCCTTTTGATGCTCCTCATATCTATTAACCATTGAACTAGAAAGCGGAGCTTTTGTTGTAGAATCAGTTGATGACAAAATACCTGCCAACAATATCCCATCGTACAAGGATTTTGTCGCGATAAACAGGTCAGCATAATCATCCCCGATTTTACCTAATATCTCCTCCAAATCTTCTTCGTACGTTTCTTTAGAAAATTGGATTTTTGCATCTTCAGCCAGCTCGAAATTTGTTTTAAAATTAGGCTGTAGCCCTAGGGCAAGTGCAAGAAAATTACCAAACAGTCCATTTTTCTTTTCATTTGGAAAATAATGAAGAATATTTTCCAAACGTCTAGACTTACTGACTTTTTCAACTAAAATATCTGTAACATTTGGTAGATTCTCTGATAAATAGCTACCTTCAACAGTTTTGTCGAACATCTCAACGAAGTCATTAAATAAATGTTGAACATCTTTATTTTCAGATTTTAAATCCCCTTCAAATAAAAAGTGCCCTCTATACTTAATAATGTGAGCCAAAGCAAGATAAATCAATCGAATATCAGCTTTTTGAGAAGAATCTGCTAATTGTTTTCTTAAATGATAAATAGTTGGAAACTGTTTGTGGTACTCTTTTTCTTCCTGCAAGCTCCCGAAAATAGGGTGCTTGCTTCCTTGTTTATCCTCAACAATAAGAAACGAATCGTCAAGACGTTGAAAAAAACTGTCATCAATCTTGTTGATTTCTTCTGCAAATATTTCTTGCAAGTATAAAATACGATTTCTGCGGCGTGTGTAACGTCTGCGAGCTGTTCGCTTTAGTCTACGACTTTCTGCTGTATTGCCTTCATCAAATAGTAGGGTACCTAGTAAATTTTTCTTAATGTACCCCTTTTCGGTATTTCCAAATACCTTCATTTTTTTTGAAGGCACCTTATAATCATCTGTAACAACAGACCAACCAACAGAATTGGTACCAATATCAATCCCGATGGCATATTTTTTGTTCACCATAGTTTTACTCCTTATAATTTGATTATTATATTTTGGTGCTTTTGTGAAATTTATGAGATTAATGACCTTTTAAAAATAACCTCCTTAAATATAAATCAATTATATATATTTCAATGGGTTATTTCAAGAAATTAGCTATTTTTAGAACAAAAATTTTATCATTCTTGAAAGATTTGTTATACTTATGGAGATTTATATTTAGTTTTAGCGCTATGTTAGTTTAGAGTGCAACAATTTTTTATAAAAACTCTTGCAAATATCTGTAAGATGCTATATAATGATTTTGTTGAAACCATTCGAAACAACACAGCGAGTTAAAATAAGGCTTTGTCCGTACTCAATTTTGCGCACCGATTCGGTGCTTTTTTGTTTCTATTGTTATTATATCAAATTTTAAATCATTTTCAATACATATCTTTGTATCAGCATCTCTAAAATGTGCTTTTTTTATCATTCCATGTTAAACTTATAAGTAAGATTTAAGAACCTGTATTCACAGTTCAGCACTTCCATCTAAGGCTAGTTTATCAGCTACTTAGCCTTAGTTTTTTTCAAAATACAGTCAGTATTCTCTCAAAAAACTACCTTGATTAGCGACAAACTATCTCTTTTCTAAAAGCACTTTACTTGTAAATACGATTCTAGTTAGAAAGCACATTATTATGATTACCAAAGAATTCGATACAATAACTGCCATTTCCACTCCTCTCGGTGAGGGGGCCATCGGGATTGTCCGCCTATCTGGGACGGATGCTTTTGCCATTGCCAGCAAGGTTTTCAAGGGAAAGGACTTAGCAACAGTTCCTAGCCACAGCCTCAACTATGGCCACATTATCGACCCTGCGACAGGGCAAGTGCTTGACGAGGTCATGCTGGGGGTCATGCGTTCCCCAAAGACCTTCACGCGCGAAGATGTCATTGAGATTAATACCCACGGAGGCATCGCCGTTACCAACGAAATTCTCCAGCTCCTGATTCGCCAAGGTGCTCGAATGGCTGAACCAGGCGAGTTTACCAAGCGTGCCTTTCTCAACGGCCGTGTGGATTTGACTCAGGCAGAGGCCGTCATGGATGTTATACGTGCCAAGACCGACAAGGCCATGCACAATGCCGTCCGCCAGCTTGACGGCTCCCTCTCCCAGCTCATCAACGACACCCGCCAGGAGATTCTCAACACGTTGGCACAGGTCGAGGTCAATATCGACTACCCTGAGTACGACGACGTCGAGGAGGCGACGACAGAGCTGGTGCGTGAAAAGACCCTCCAGTTCCAAGCCCTTTTGGAAAATCTCCTCCGTACTGCCCGCCGTGGAAAAATCCTGCGTGAAGGCATCGCGACCGCTATTATCGGTCGTCCCAATGTGGGAAAATCCAGCCTGCTCAATAACCTCCTCCGCGAAGAAAAAGCCATCGTTACAGACATCGCAGGAACAACACGCGACGTTATCGAAGAATACGTCAACATCAAAGGTGTCCCCCTCAAGCTGATTGATACCGCAGGTATCCGTGAAACAGATGACATCGTTGAAAAAATCGGTGTGGAACGGTCTAAAAAAGCCCTTGAGGAGGCCGACCTGATCCTGCTTGTCCTCAACGCATCCGAGCCACTGACCGAACAAGACCGCAACCTCCTAGCTATTTCAGATTTGGCAAACCGTATCGTCCTGCTCAACAAGACCGATTTGGAAGAGAAGATTGAAGCAGACCAACTGCCTGAGGATGTCATTCGCATTTCCGTCTTGAAAAACCAGAATATCGACCAAATCGAAGAAAAAATCAACCAACTCTTCTTTGAAAATGCAGGCTTGGTCGAGCAAGATGCCACCTATCTCTCCAATTCTCGCCATATTTCCCTGATTGAACAAGCCGTTCAAAGTCTACAAGCTGTCAACGATGGACTGGAAATGGGCATGCCAGTAGACTTGTTACAGGTTGACCTGACACGCTGTTGGCAGATTTTAGGAGAAATCACAGGCGATGCTGCTCCAGATGAACTCATTACCCAACTCTTTAGCCAATTCTGTCTTGGAAAATAGAAAGAGGCTAGGCAAGTCTTAAAAATAGAAAATAGCTTAGAATTACGTCGTAAGAAACCGTGATTCTAAGCTATTTTTAATGATTCAAATTGTGATTGAAGATGAAAGGTTCAGTTTTTACACGCTTTTTGTATATTAACAGATTAAAACTTGTCCTTCTCTAAAAAATAAACTATACTATGGATAGAAAGGAGGCTTACCCTATGAAAAAAATGATAATCGCTTTACTTGCCGCTTTTTGCCTTATTTTTTCCTTTATCGCTTGGAAATTGGAAACCTATCAGCACGCCAAAGTAGAACTCGATTCAAATGCTGACTTCTATCTCGTTTATCCAGGTAAAATCGAAGCCTTTCAATTATCTAATGACCAGCCCAAGCTCATTCACACTCAAAAAATGAATTCGGACAACTATTTCGGCTCTGGAAAAAACCACATTCTAGACAATCAATCTTTAGTTTTTGCCAATGACCAGCAGAAATTTACCAATGACAATTTGGTTTCTATTGATTTCAAAACAGGAGAAATTCTTCGTAAGCCAAGCAAATACGCTACCTACATCAGCGGAACTGATGGACAACATTTTTATACAGCAGGTCCTTTCCATGCCTTATCGCAGTTTGATAATACGTTCAAATTAAAAAATCAATTAAAACTAGATGATGATTTTTTCCCACTTCCATATGTCTATGCAGATGATACATTCATTTATTTAAACGGCAATCAAATAACCACTGGTCAATCAGATTCTCAAAAAAATGTTCTCTATATCATCGATAAAACAAGCTTTACAACATCAGATATAGTCGAATATGACAAAAATCTAGTAACTCATGAAGGACTCCTTGCAAAGGGTATACTCTATCTTCCAATCACTAGTCACCATGCTTTAGATTACAAGGATATTGAGACTTCCTATGATATTTTGACCTTCAATACAAAGACACGTACATTTTCCTCCATAACCTTATCACAACCTGCACCAGGAAGCATCCAACCACTCAAGGAAGATAACCTATTATTCATTGAGCACGAAAGCGATTGGCTATCTGCAATCTCTTTCACCATTTATAATACCCAAACAGGTCAAGAGAGCTACCATCGTCTAGACGAGCTTAATCCTCGTCCTTATTATATTGACCATGTCCGCCAACTAGACGGTAACAGATTATTATTGATTCTGGATGGTAAGGCACTCACCTATGACTGGCAAGCAAAAAAAGTTTTAAGTCAAACCATTCTATCTGAGGATTATGTCAGCGGGGTGTGGGTAAATGACTGATAAACAAAAATGAATCTCAATAAAGATTGTAAAAGTCCCAAGATTACTCTTTCTTGGGACTTTCTCATATTCTATCGAAGTTGCATAGCACAATCAATGTACTTACAAATCCTCAGAACCACTATCTAATCGAAGTAAACGCCATTCCCAAAGCAGAACCAAAATAATATTTCCACCTTTCTTGCTCTAAATAGCGCTTAAACATCTTTAATTTATCCGATTGAATCCTATTCAAAGCTAGTTCTTCCGATACACATGGATATATTTTATAGGAAAGATAGCTAATCTTACTACCTTTTTCACACAACTCCATTGCTTCCAACAACTGGAATTTCAATGCTTTGCTCAACTTTAATTCTGAATCAGATAATAGTTCATTTATTTTTTGTATAAACAACTTACTTTTTTTACTGTTTCTAAACATTTTCATTTTTAAAGTCAATCATGCGATGGAAATGATGGTGTAAACCTACTCAGTCACCCATCTCTTCCAACTGCTTATCATTTTTCTTTGTCCTCTTCCACTTCTTTTGTTTCTTGGGCAGCCAGTAAACCTGTTGACATGGCACGACCAGTTAGGGTTGCGCTGATTAAATCACGGACATTGAGGCCTAGACCTTCTGTTGTCTTGTCCATGGTCGTCATCAGGTCTCCCACCATTTTTGAGGCATTCCCTTCGCCGTACATGGTAATCTTATCAACATTTCCAAGTGGTGCTGCAATATTCTTGGCGATTTCTGGAAGGACATTGACCACCATTTCAGTCACAGCTGCATCGTTGAACTTGGCCATGGCATCCGCTTTCTTGCTAAGACCTTCTGCCTCGGCTTCGAGTTTCAAACGGATGGCTTCTGCTTCAGCACGTCCTTTGGCCTCAATACCTGCCGCTTCTTGCTCCGCAGCATACTTAGCAGCTTCTGCACGCGCTTTTTGAGCTTCCGCTTCACGCTGCGTTTCGTAGAGTTCTGCTTCTGCCTTGCGTTGACGTTCAATCAAATCTGCTTCTGCAGCTTGCTGACGAGCATATTTTTCTGCCTCTGCCTGTTTGCGGATAGTAGCTGAGAGCTCTTGTTCACGGACCTTAACTTCCTCTGCTTTTACTTCTGCTTCTTTTTGTTGCTTGACAATATTGGCTTCAGCAGTTGCACGCTCGATTTCTTTCCGTTGAGCTTGCTCCTCAATGCCATAGGCTGCGTTTGCCTGTGCCAGTTGGACATCTGACTGACGTTTTAGATTAGCTTGCTCAATAGCTAGTTCATTCTGTTTCTTGGCGATTTCTAAGTCCGCAGCAACACGCGCATCATTAGCCGCCTTATCCTCACGGGCACGGACTTCTGCTTGTTCCCGCTCTGCTTTGGCACGAGCATTTGCAGCATCCTTCTGGATGGTCACAATATTGTCAATACCCAGGTTTTTAATGACATCGTTGTCATCTGTGAAGGATTGAACCGTAAATGCAATGATTTCCAGCCCCATTTTAGCCAAGTCAGGAGCTGCGTTGGATTGGACTTTTTCTGCAAAAGCCTGGCGGTTATTGACCATGTCACGCAGTTCCATCTGGCCAATGATTTCACGCAGATTTCCTTCCAAGACATCTTGAATAGAGGCAGAAATATCTGCAGTTTTCCAGTTAAGGAAGTTTTGAGCTGCCGCATTGAGCAATTCATCAGATACCCCAACCTTTACTTTTACGACCGCATCAGCTTTTACGTTGATAAAATCAAGAGTTGGTACAAAATCTGTGGTCTGCACATCTGTTGAAAACTGCTCAATAGAGATATAGGAGCGTTTTTCGATAAAGGGAATCATAAAACCAGAACGACCAATTAAGGTCCGAGGTTTGCCCAAGCCGGTAATGACAATCGCTTCGTTAGGCTTGGCGGACACATAACCAAATACAAACAATAAAACAAATAGTACAACAACAATAATTGGTATCATAATTGCCAATATATCAAATCCAAAGTCCATATTTATCTCCTTCATTCCTTATCACTCAAATCAACACTTGGTACAGTCGTCGCTGCATCATTTGTTGCCTGGAAGAGCTCTACTTTTTCATATCCGAATAGACCTGCATAGATGGAGGTCGGGAACCGCTTGATTTTTTTATTGTAGGTAGTTGCCACCGCATTATAGTCTTTACGGGCTACCAGTATCCGATTTTCCGTACCTTCAAGCTCTGTAATCAGGTCAGATACCTGTTGATTGGCTGTCAATTGAGGATAATTCTCAGCCACTACCAACAATCTAGATACTGCAGAATCTAGCTGACTTTGAGCTTGATTATAGTCACTCGTTCCTTGTTGACTGGAACCGATTTTAGCACGCGCTTCTGCAATAGCAGTAAATATTTCTTCCTCGTGTTCCATGGCGCCTTTGACAGCTGCGACTACATTGGGTATCAAGTCATAGCGACGTTGCAACTGTGTGTCTACATTGGCTTGTGCATTTTCAACCTCAGCATAACTGTCAACTAAGCCATTGTATTGCCCAACTGCTCCCATTCCTAAAAACAGCAGAGCTAGGACTGGTATGAGGATGACCAACCATTTCTTTTTCATAAGATTTCCTTTCTAACTACAATTAAATATTCGTAAAAAAGCAAACAACTATCAGAAGCCCTATACGAGCCTTACCATCCAGAAGAGGCTCCGCCACCGCCGCCTCCACCACCTGACCAACTACCTCCGCCAAAACTAGACGATGAGGAATTAGACGAGTGATGATGGTCATCAACCAACATCCAGAGTAGATTACCTGGTCCGCCACCACCACGACTAGATTTGTCAATAATACCAAATAGGATAGCGATCAGAATAACTACGAGAAACAGCCAAAAGCCGTCACCCTCCTCACTTGTACCTTCTTCTATAGCAGCTAACTGATTTTTACCGATGCTTGTACCATAAAATCTATCCCCAATGGAGTTGACGATATAGGAAATTCCTCTACTGTAGTCTTCCTGTCGAAAAAATTCCCTTGCATTCTCTAGAATATCCTTGGCTTCTACATCCGTGATGACTGTGGCAGCATTGTCTGAGGTTTCTATCCGAAATGCTCTGTCAGCTATGGCAACCACTAAAAGAACTCCATTGTCCGTTCCTGCAAAACCGACCTGCCAGTGACGAAAGGTTTCATTAGCCAAACTTTCAATATCACTGGACAGACTTTCTGTTACATAAACACCAACCTGTAAAGCTTGCTCGGTGCTTGCCCAATTTCGATTGAGTTGATTAATTTCTGCAATGGTCTCACTCGAGAGTAACTGCGTCTCATCCACTACCGTTGTACCTGTGGGTCGATCTGGAATCTGATTTGCTCTAGCTAGTGTGGGTGCAAATAGCAAGCAAACCGTCAGAATAGCGAAACAGCCGATGATAATTTTTTTCCATTTTCTCATCAGAACACCTCCTTCGATGAACAAAGATAAGAAAAATTTATTAGGTATATATATACAATTATATCATATTATCATTTTTCCAACAATATATTTATGTTGTTTTTCAGTAACGGTAGAGTCTGTTCAACAAACCAAGGATGTTTAGCTTGCCAGATATTGTTCCTTGGCGATGGATGAGGTAGGGGAAAATAGGTGGGTAGGTAATCACCTGCATTCTCCACTCTCTCGGTCACAGTCCTATGGGATTCTCCTAAATAATAGTCCTGGGCATACTTACCAATCAACAAGGTCAGCTCAATCTGTGGGAGTTGCTTCATAATGAGTGGGTGCCATTTGGGTGCAAAATCCTTGCGAGGCGGCAAATCCCCAGACTTCCCTTTTCCTGGATAATAGAAATCCATAGGAAGAATAGCAAAATGGCCAGATTCATAGAAGAATTCCCTATCTACTCCCAACCATTTCCGCAGATTCTCTCCACTAGCATCATCAAAGAGGCGACCTTTTTCTTGTGTTTTTAATCCCGGCGCCTGTCCAATAATGAGGATTTTTGCAGTAGACGGTGCTTGGAAAAGTGGCTTTATCCCTTTTTTCGTAAAAGCTTGATTGGTTAAATCCTCCATAATCGCCTGACGAATATCAGCAAGTTCCATGATGTCCTACTTTCTTGAACATGGTCACATCTTCTTCCATGGCATGAAAACCACATTTTTTATAGAAGAAAAAGGCTGGCAGAGTGCGGTCGGTTTGCAGGAGAATATGAACAATCTTTCTCTCAATCAACTGCTCCTCAATTCTTTTTAGAAAGGCTTGTCCGATTCCTCGCCCTTGGTAGTTGCGAGCAATACAGAGCTCTTCAACACGGTATTCGGTCCCCTCATACCAGTAGCGAATATGCCCTAGAGAAAGGGCAATGAGGCTACCTTGGTCAAGCAATCCAAAACAAAGTGCTCTGGGGTGCTCTAGTAAATCACCTATGTAACGGTCTAATTGTTCCTCGTCAGACCAATCGTCATTCCATGGCTCCTGACTAAATACAGATAAGAAGAGCTGTTTGACCATTTCTATATCTGCAAGTGTGAGTTCTTTCAGTTCCATTTTCCCTCCTAAAAAAGACGGGCGAACCCGTCTTGATATGAACCCGTATTCACAAGTAAAGTGCTTTGATATAAGAGATAGTTTTTCGCTAATCAAGGTAGTTTTTTGAAGGAATACCGACTGTATTTTGAAAAAAACGAACAATGAGTAGCTGAAAAACTAGCCTTAGATAAAAGTGCTGTACTGTAAATATGGGCTCGTATTATTTGATCAATTCATAGATAGCTTCTGCGTAAATGGCAGCGGCGCGGTAGAGTTGCTCAACTTCGATAAATTCGTTGGCTTGGTGCATGGTGTTGACATCGCCTGGGAACATAGCTCCGTAGGCAACACCACGTTTGAGCAAGCGTCCGAATGTTCCGCCACCGATCACTTGTTCGTGACCTTTCAAGCCTGTGTGTTTTTCATAAACAGACAAGAGGGTCGCAACCATTGGGTCATCGATCGGGCAATAGTGTGGGGTATGACCATGCTCAGACAGGCTGACAGCTTCCACGCCAAGTTTTTCCAAACCAGCCTTGATAGCTTCAGGGTTGGTATTTTTTGGATAACGGAAGTTGAGGGCAATGGTGTTGTCAGATGAGGTTTCATCAAACTTGAAAACACCTGCGTTCATAGAAAGAGCTCCCATTTGCTCATCGTAAATGGCTACGCCAAGTTTTTTAGCGTCATGGTCTTCTATAAGGACTTGTCCTGCCAAGTCAAGATAGGCTTTGGCTGCTCCGTCAAAGACGAATTGGCTGAGGAATTTAGCCAAGTAGGTAGCTCCGTTGACACCTTCTTCTGGGGTTGAACCGTGGGCTGATTTTCCGATGACGGTGACTTGAACTTGACCGTTTTCAAGGTTTTCCGCGTCAGCTTTTAGGCCATAGGCTGCTGTGAAATCTGCCAACTTGCTGTCTAGGTCTGCCAGGTCGCCAGAGATAATAGCTGTCGCAGACTCAGGCACCATGTTCTCACGCAAACCGCCTGCGAAGGAATGCAGTTTAGCAGCTCCGCTATTTTCCCCCGCAAAATGAAGATAAGCTGTGATATTGCCCTTTTCGCCATTGATAATCGGGAACTCAGCATCTGGAGAAAATCCGAAATCTGGCAGGGGAAGGCCGACGTGCTCGAAGTAGTAATCCATGTCCGCCCAGCCTGACTCTTCGTCGGTACCGACGATGAAGCGGACTTTTTTAGAGGTCGGAAGACCCAACTCCTTGATGATTTTCAAGCCGTAGTAACAAGCCATGGTCGGTCCCTTGTCGTCAGAGGATCCGCGGGCAAAGAGCTTACCGTCGATGATTTGCGGCTCGTACGGGTCGGTGTTCCAGCCGCTACCTGCTGGCACCACGTCCAAGTGACCGAAGATACCGAGGACTTCGTCGCCCTCGCCAAACTCAAAGTGACCTGCATAGTTGTCAACGTTCTTGGTTGGGTAACCATCACGCTGAGCGATTTCCAGGAACTTGTCCAAGGCACGCACTGGGCCTGGTCCAAATGGATGTTGGGTATCTGCCTGGCTGTCGTCACGCTCGGAATTGATGCGGAGGAGGTCAAAGAGGTCCGCTAGAAACTCATCTTTGCGTTTGTCAAACTCTGCTCTAAAATCTACTGTCATATGTTCTCCTTTTCAGTATCGTCATTTGGTTTATCTTTTATTACTTCGACGAGCGAGGAAACATCGTTTCCTTATTTCCAACTTCAAACACTCCACTGGAGTGTTTGAACTCACCTTGCCTAACTCCAGTTATGCCTGCGGCTGTTGACACAAACTTCGTTTGTTTCATCTCCGACCTTCAAAGGTTCCCCGAACCTTTGAAGCTAGTAATAAAAGTAAACCAAAAGACTAGATTAAAGTAAGTCTATTTTATCACAAAATGTAAGAGATTTCAGAAGTAAAGCGAAGAAAAAAAGTTGGTCTCCCAACTTCTTTCTATTTTTTCCAAGCAGATCGTTCTGCTACAACTGTAAACAAAACATCGGTTGATGAGTTGAGGGCTGTTTCACAAGAGTCCTGAATCACTCCGACCACAAATCCGACTCCAACTACTTGCATGGCTAACTCATTTGGAATGCCAAAAAGACTACATGCTACTGGGATGAGGAGAAGCGAGCCACCTGCTACCCCAGATGCTCCTGCTGCTGATAGTGATGCAACAACGGATAAAAGAAGAGCTGAGCTGAAATCAACACTGATGCCAAGTGTATGAACAGCTGCCATTGTTAAAATATTAATCGTAATAGCCGCGCCAGCCATATTAATTGTGGCACCGAGTGGAATGGATACTGAGTATGTATCTGGATCCACTCCTAAACGTTTGCAGAGCTGCATATTGACAGGGATATTAGCTGCTGAACTTCTTGTAAAAAATGCCGTAACCCCACTAACCCGAAGACATTCAAACACCAGCGGGTAAGGATTTTTCTTCATTACAAGAAAAGCAATCAAGGGATTGACAACAAGCGCGACAAAAAACATGCTTCCAACCAAGAGTAAGAGCAGTAAGCCATAGTCTTTTAAAGCTGTCAGACCATTATTTGCAATGGTATCGAAAACCAAGCCCATGATACCAAATGGTGCCAGACCAATAATCCAGCCTACAACTTTAGAAGTCACTTCCGCAGCAGATTGCAATAAATCTTTGGTTGTCTTGCTTGCATGACGAAAGGCCAAGCCAAACACTGCCGCCCATGTCAAAACACCAATATAATTAGCCGTTGCAAGAGCATTGATTGGATTGTCAACGACCTTCAACAAGAGGTCTTGGAATACTTCAGCAATCCCTTGTGGAGGAGTAATGTCCGTAGTCGTTGTAGTAGAAAGAACCAGTTTAATAGGGAATAAATAGCTTGCTCCTACAGCAATGAAGGCCGCAGCAAAAGTGCCAAATAGATACAAGCAGATAACTGTCCTCATATTCGATTTTTGACCAGCAGGAGCTTGTGATAGAGCATGCGCAACTAGTGTCAGAACCAAAAGAGGGGCTATAGCTTTCAATGCTCCTACAAATAGACTACCAAAGAGAGCAATGACCGTTATTTTTGGAGCAATTAAGCCTAGTAACACTCCCAAAACAACACCAATTCCGATTTTTCGGATTAAATTCATTTTTTTCCATACAGATATTATTTTATTCACTCATTTACCTCCAAACAAACATTTTTCAATCATAGCAGAAAAACGAAGGTTGGTCAATAGCATAAAAAATGAGATATTACACAGCGGAAGCCTGAAAAATCTTGCACAATCATTTCAACTTTACCTACTGAGTTAAAAAGGACATCTTTCGGTGGCTTGTTTCTACCACTTTATCGATAAATTCGCTATATAATCTGAGGCAAATTGAGTCAAGCGATTGCGACTGTCTTTGGATTCATAAAAATCAATCATGGCAAAACCAGCTCGTAATTGCCCAGCAATCTGTTCTTCTAAGGTGTGGCTAAATTCATAGCCATATTCTGGGTCAATTGTAATTTGTCCTGTTTCTTCTAATTGTCGTGCATTGAAAGGTAGGCTGTACATTGGAACCAATGCTCTGTCTGGATGCTCCCAAACATCATCAGCATCAAAGACATAAATCCAAGGGTTCATGTAACCAACCATGAGCAAGCCACCTTTTTTCAAGACCCGATAGGATTCCCGCCACATATTGGTCAAATCTTCAATATAAACATTTGAAACCGGACAAAAGATGATGTCAAAACTCTCGGCTTCAAAAGGAAAAGGCTGTGTCATATCTGCCTGCACCGTTTGCAAATCCAGATTTTCTCGCTCAGCAACTAGCCTATCCTTGTCCAACTGTTCCTTGGAGAAGTCCATAATGGTCGTTTGGTAACCGTGAGCCGCAAACATCGGTCCCTGTTGACCACCACCACAGGCCATCCCCAACAATTTCTTGCCTTGGGCCTTTTCAAACCAGTCAAGCGGCACCGTCTTTCCAACCGTCAGGGAAACAGATAAGGGCTTGTCTTTGGCAACAAGAAATTCCTCATGACTGAGCGGAACCGTGTAGGCATTTCCCTGTCTAGCTGAAACTCGATTCCAACGTTCTTGATTGTAGTTTACATAATCTGTCATTCTTATCTCCTCTGGAGAGGCCTAGCAAATCTGACCTCGTTCTATTCTTTTCATATTTTTACCTCCTTTACTATGCTCATTCTATTATAGTATAAGCACAAAGAACAAGCTACCTTTCGATAGCTTGTTCCTTAAGTCAATTCATTAAAATCCCATACATCGTCCACCCAGCCTTCATAGAAATCAGGCTCGTGGCAGACCATGAGAATTGAGCCCTTATAGGCTTGAAGGGCACGTTTGAGTTCATCCTTGGCATCCACATCCAAGTGGTTGGTCGGCTCGTCGAGAACCAAGACATTGTTTTCACGGTTCATAAGCAAACAGAAACGAACTTTGGCCTGCTCACCACCTGAAAGAACTTGAATTTGGCTTTCGATATGCTTGGAAGTCAGACCGCAACGAGCCAAGGCAGCCCGTACTTCCGCCTGGTTAAGGGCTGGAAAGGCATCCCAAACGGCTTCCAGCGGGGTCTGACGATTGCCGCCAGCTACTTCTTGCTCGAAATAGCCTAGTTCCAGATACTCCCCGCGCTCCACAGAACCGCCTAGCGGTGGAATAATCCCCAGCAAACTTTTAAGAAGAGTAGATTTACCGATACCGTTGGCACCGACAATGGCAATCTTCTGGTTGCGTTCAAAGGTCAGATTGAGCGGTTTACGTGTCAATACACGGTCATAACCAATTTCCAAATCAGTCGTTTGGAAGATAAAGCGACTTGGAGTTCGAGCCATTTTGAAATCAAATGAAGGCTTTGGTTTCTCTGCTTGAAGCTCAATAATCTCCATCTTGTCCAATTTCTTCTGACGAGACATGGCCATGTTTCGAGTTGCAACTCGGGCCTTGTTACGGTTAACGAAGTCCTGCAAATCTGCGATTTCCTTCTGCTGGCGCTCATAGGCTGCCTCCAACTGAGCCCGCTTCATAGCATGGACTTCTTGGAATTGGTAGTAATCACCTGTGTAGCGAGTCAAAAGCTGATTTTCCACATGGTAGACAATGTTAATCACATCATTCAAGAAAGGAATGTCGTGCGAAATCAAGACAAAGGCATTCTCATAGTTCTGCAAGTAGCGTTTGAGCCAGTCGATATGTTCGGCATCTAGATAGTTAGTCGGCTCATCCAGTAGCAAGATGTCAGGCTTTTCCAAGAGCAATTTTGCCAAAAGAACTTTAGTCCGTTGGCCACCTGATAACTCCGTCACGTCCTTGTCCATGCCATAGTCCATGACACCAAGGGCACGCGCTACTTCGTCAATCTTGGCATCAAGCGTATAGAAATCACGGCTTTCCAGACGGTCTTGCAGCTCACCAACCTCTTCCATGAGGGCATCCATATCGGCTCCCTCTTCTGCCATAGACATGTAAATATCATTGATACGAGCTTCTGTCTTGAAGAGTTCATCGAATGCTGTCCGCAGGACATCACGGACTGATTGACCTTTTTCTAGTTTAGCATGCTGGTCTAAATAACCTGCTGTTACATAACGTGACCATTCAACCTTGCCTTCATCTGGCTGCAACTGACCTGTCACGATGGACATGAAGGTCGATTTCCCTTCACCATTGGCACCGACAAGACCGATGTGCTCCCCTTTCAAGAGACGGAAGGAGACATTCTCAAAAATCGCACGGTCACCAAAACCATGACTCAAATTCTTTACTTCTAAAATACTCATAATTTCCTCACAAAAGAGGCTGGAAATCCTTCCAGTCTCTGTTTCATTCTTCTTAATCTAATCCGATTTCCGCACGGACCACATCGGCAATGGTGTCCACGTAGTAATCGACTTCAGCATCCGTTGGCGCTTCTGCCATAACACGCAAGAGGGGCTCAGTGCCACTTGGGCGAACCAAAATACGACCGTTGCCAGCCATTTCTGCTTCCATTTTTTCAATGATAGCTGCAATAGCAGGCACTTCCATTGCCTTGTCTTTCATGCTGTTTTCCACACGGATATTGACCAATTTTTGTGGGTAAATGGTCACTTCTGCTGCCAATTCTGACAACTTCTTACCAGTTTCTTTCATGATTTTGGTCAATTGCACAGCGGTCAACTGGCCGTCTCCTGTGGTGTTATAATCCATCAGAATCACATGTCCTGACTGCTCACCACCGACATTGTAGCCTTCCTTGCGCATTTCTTCGACCACATAACGGTCACCAACTGCGGTCACAGCTTTTTCAATACCTTCAC
Source organism: Streptococcus sp. 2021WUSS126 (assembly GCF_044427255.1). Lineage (NCBI taxonomy): Bacteria > Bacillati > Bacillota > Bacilli > Lactobacillales > Streptococcaceae > Streptococcus > Streptococcus sp. 2021WUSS126. The sequence goes on from NZ_JAOTGI010000020.1 coordinate 29,494, forward strand.
GATCCAAAGCCTTATGGAAACCAAGGTTGGACATAACTGTAGTCACAATTGTATTTTTGGCCAATAGACCTCGATCAGCAAGGTATTTACCAACGATGTACATGATACGGTCACCGTCTACCAAATCACCATTTTCATCGACAGCAATCAAGCGGTCACTGTCACCATCAAAGGCAAGTCCAATTTGACTACCTGTTTCCTTGACCAGTTCTTGCAATTTTTCAGGATGAGTAGAACCAACACCTTCGTTGATGTTCAAGCCGTCTGGCTTTTCAGCCATTACTGTCAAATCCGCTCCCAAATCTACAAAAATTTGACGCGCAGATGTTGCTGCAGCACCATTGGCTGTATCGAGTGCAACTTTCATACCGTCCAAATCTGTACCAGTTGACACCAAGAATTGCTGGTACTTACGTAGACCTTCTGGATATTCTACCACATCTCCTAAACCTTGAGCAGATGGGCGTGGCAATGTGTCTTCCTCAGCGTCAAGAAGAGCCTCAATTTCCGCTTCCAATGCATCATCCAATTTGAAACCATCACCAGCAAAGAATTTGATACCGTTATCTTGCGCTGGGTTATGACTTGCAGAAATCATGACACCTGCACTTGCTTTTTCAGTTTTGACTAGGTGAGCAACACCCGGTGTCGCTAAAACTCCCAATTTATACACATGAATCCCTACTGATAGAAGTCCTGCAATCAAGGCAGCCTCTAACATTTGACCTGAGATACGTGTGTCACGCGCCACAAAGACACGAGGAACATCCGTCTCATGCTGGCTAAGGACATAACCACCAAAACGACCCAATTTGAATGCTAATTCTGGCGTTAATTCTACGTTTGCTTCTCCACGGACACCATCTGTCCCAAAATATTTACCCATTTTCATAACCTCTTATTTTGTTTTTGTAAGTATAATTTGCATATTTGCTTCCGTCTGAGACAGTACAACTGGCAAGACATTGCCATCGCTGTCTACAGCCTGTAATTTAGCTGTGCCACTATAGTTCTCAGACAGATTGCTCACATCCATCGCAACAGCTTCGACCCGATCAATCTTAGCCATTGTTTCTTCATCCGTTGTCACTTTAACGGTATCTACGTTGACTGAGACCTTAGACAGACTGTAACCTTCTGCCAATTGATTACTATAGACTCGACCTGCTACTGGGAATGCCTTGCTAACTTTTTTACCAATCTTGACGGTAATCGCATCAGGTGCCAGTGTCGCACTCACTCCTGCCGGTAAATTGGTCAATTGTAGCTTGACAGTTTGTGTCCCATCACTCAACTCTCTCAAATCCGCAGTCACTTGAAAAGTCCGAGTTGACTCATCTGATTCTCTCTGTAGGAGAACACGATTAGAGCCCCTTAATTCAACTGCCACCGTCGAAGAAAATCCGGAAATAAAATACTTGTTTGTATCATATTCAATCTCAATCGGTACATTGTTAAGTGTGTGAACATAGGTTTCTGACTCCGTGTTCTGTGCAGCTGATTCTGAATTTTTATAGTTGGTGGTTGTTGCATAGAAAAAGAGCAACAATGCTAGGAAAATAGATAGGGCTAAGTGACCTACAGCTTTAAACTTATCGTTCATGTTTGCCACCTCCTAATCGCTTCCAGATGGACTTTTTCTCTACATTTTCAGAAATAAAAGTCGCTCGCAACTCTGCTTCAAACTCATCCAATGTCAAGTCATGTTTGAATATCCCGTTTCGTGCAATAGAGATACTGCCAGTTTCTTCAGAAACAATAAATACAAACGCATCAGATACCTCCGATAAGCCAATGGCTGCACGGTGTCGTGTTCCAAATTCCTTTGAAATTCCTGCGCTCTCTGACAGGGGCAAATAAGCACAAGCAACCGCTACCTTGTCTTCCTTGACAATTACGGCCCCATCGTGTAACGGTGTATTCGGGATGAAAATATTTATTAACAATTCCTGAGATATATCCGCATTGAGAGGAATCCCCGTTGCTCTATATTCTTGCAATGTTTGAGCTTGTTCTACTGCCACAAGTGCACCAATTTTACGCGGAGACATATAAGCAACAGATTTGAGAAAAGCAACAATTAGCTTTTCTTCTGCACTCACAGTATTTGCCCCAAAAATCTGAGTTGTCCTGCCGAGTTTTTCAAGCATGGCACGCAACTCTGGTGCAAAAATAACTACTGCTGCAATAACTCCATACGTGATTACTTGATTAATCAGCCAAGCAATCGTCTGCAGACCGAATAAACTAGCTATAATCTGGACAATAATGAAGAGAAAAACCCCTCGAATCAATGTCATAATTTTAGTACCTGCAATAGCCTTACTAAAATTATAAATCAAATAAACAACTATACTAATATCAATTAGGTGCAACAGTGCGGTCCAAGGACTGGCTATCAAACTCGACCAATACCCTGTATCCAGTAACTGGTTTAGGTTTAACATATCATTCTCATACTTTCTAACTCATACATAGTAATGTACTCATTATACCATATTTTTTCCCCTTTTCTTTAGAAAATAGTGACCTTCCTGTTAAAAATATTACAGATTTACTGCAGGAATATATCACATTCCAACACACTCCATTCTAGAAAATCAGTGACCTTTATGATAAAATAGTCCCATGAAAATAAATACAGCTTTGGGTATTCTAGCAGGAAAAAGTTCCCAGTTCATTTTGAAAAAACTAGGACGTGGTACTACCCTGCCTGGAAAAATTGCCCTCAAATTCGATAAACATATTTTAGATAGTTTGGCTAAGGATTATGAAGTCGTTGTTGTCACAGGTACCAACGGTAAGACTCTGACCACCGCCCTGACAGTTGGCATCCTCCAAGAAGCCTTTGGAGAAATTACGACCAATACCAGCGGTGCCAATATGATTACAGGGATTACAGCCACCTTTTTATCTGCCAAGAAAAATAAAAATGGCAAGAAGATTGCCGTCTTGGAGATTGATGAGGCCAGCCTGGCCCGTGTAACCGACTTTATAAAGCCTAGCCTGATTGTCTTCACCAATATCTTCCGCGACCAAATGGACCGTTACGGCGAGATTTATACCACCTACCAGATGATTTTGGACGGGGCTGCCAAGGCACCTCAGGCAACCATTCTCGCCAACGGTGATAGCCCGCTTTTCAACTCGACCACCGTTATCAATCCAGTAAAATACTACGGTTTTGCGACGGAAGAGCATGAGCCACGTCTGGCCCATTACAATACCGAAGGCGTTCTCTGCCCGCATTGCCACCAGATTATCCAGTACAAGCTCAATACCTACGCTAACTTGGGCAGCTATATCTGTAACAACTGTGGCTTTAGCCGACCTGAGCTGGACTACAAGTTAACTGAGTTGAAGGAAATTACTAATACTTCTTCTACCTTTGCCATTGACGGTCAGGATTACAAAATCAACATCGGTGGGCTTTACAATATCTACAATGCCCTGGCAGCTGTCAGCGTGGCAGAATTTTTCGGCGTATCTCCTGAGAAAATCAAAGCAGGATTTGACAAATCCAAGGCCGTTTTCGGTCGCCAAGAAACCTTTAAATTGGGCGATAAAGATTGTACCCTGGTCTTGATTAAAAACCCTGTCGGTGCAACCCAGGCCATTGAAATGATGAAACTGGCTCCTTACGATTTCAGCCTGTCCGTCCTTCTCAATGCCAACTACGCTGACGGAATTGATACCAGCTGGATTTGGGACGCCGACTTTGAACAAATCACTCAAATGGACATTCCACAAGTCTTTGCAGGCGGTGTTCGCTCGTCTGAAATTGCCCGTCGCCTCCGTGTGACTGGCTATCCAGAGGACCAGATTACTGAAACACCAAAACTGGAAGACATCATGACCTTGATTGAGCAGTCCAGCAGTCAGCATGCCTATATCCTCGCAACCTATACGGCTATGCTGGAATTCCGTGACTTACTGGCTCAACGCCAAGCTGTTGGAAAGGAGATGAAATAATGGTCTATACATCATTAAAAAGTCCTGAAAAAGACTACGCTTATGATCTCCACATCGCCCACCTCTACGGTGATTTGATGAATACCTACGGTGACAATGGCAATATCCTCATGCTCAAGTATGTGGCTGAAAAGCTGGGTGCTCGTGTTCAGGTGGATATCGTTTCACTGACAGATGAATTTGACAAGGATTTCTACGACATCGCCTTTTTCGGTGGTGGACAAGACTATGAACAATCTATTCTTGCAAAAGATTTACCGACTAAAAAAGACAGCCTAGCAGACTTCATCGAAAACGACGGTGTCATGCTGGCTATCTGCGGTGGCTTCCAGTTGCTCGGTCAATACTACATCGAAGCTGGTGGCCGCAAGATTGACGGACTGGGTATCATGGGCCACTACACCCTCAACCAGACCAACAACCGCTACATCGGTGACATCAAGATTCACAATGATGAATTCAACGAAACCTACTACGGTTTTGAAAACCACCAAGGCCGTACCTTCCTAGCTGACAACCAAAAACCGCTGGGCAAGGTTGTCTATGGCAATGGCAACAATAAGGAAGACGGTGGCGAAGGCCTGCACTACAAAAACACCTTCGGCAGCTACTTCCACGGACCAATCCTGTCCCGCAATGCCAACCTAGCCTACCGCTTGGTCACAACTGCCCTCCGTAAAAAATACGGACAAGACATCCAACTAGCCAGCTACGCTGACATCCTCAGCAAAGAAGTCGCTGAAGAATACGGCGATGTGAAAAGCAAGGCAGAGTTTGATACTCAATGAAAATCAGAATCAGACTAGGCGACGCAGATGCAGATAGAACTGAAGTTCATCAAATCAAGTCAACAACGTCTGACTTTGATACTCAATTAAAATCAAAAATAGCCGATATCCAATCTCTATGTACAATTGATTTGAGTTGATAAACAGTTAAGGTTTGAATAATCTCTTGAAGTTTATCGATTACCTCATTTAAAGTCTTAAATACTTTATTCTTGAAACCAAGTTTACGAATCTCAGCCCAGACTTGCTCAATAGGATTCATTTCAGGTGTATAGGGTGGAATGAAGGTGAATTCTATATTCTCAGGAATATTTACTGTCTTCGATTTATGCCAAATGGCATTATCCATAACTAAAATAATATAATCTTCTGGATAAGCTGCCGATAGCTGGTGTAAAAATTCATTCATCCAATCACTATTACATCCGCCTGCTATGATGAAAAATGAGTCGCCTCTATGGGCATCCACAGCTCCATAACAATAGCGGTACTCACGAATATGGTGACTAGCTACGTGAGGACGATAACCTTTAGGAGACCAACACGAACCAAGTTTACTGATACGCCCAAAACCCGCCTCATCCTGATACATAAGGCGAATTTGTTGATATTCTTTTCCATTAATAAAACGCTTACTCACTCTCTCTTTGAATAAAGATTTTATTTTTAGACGCTAAAATGGTTTCGGCGTCTGCTTTTTTCGGATGTTGGGGACGTGGGCTAACTTTACGCCAACCATGACGTTTCAGGAGAGCATAGAAACCTTCTCGGGTTGTCTTGTGCCCAACTCTCTCTTGATAGGCTTTAAAGAGGGAGTTAACGGTAACGAATTCTCCATTCAAAGAAGAAGAGAGTTGCTCTTTAAGGAAATCTTCTTCCTCCTTATGCGTCATATAGGAGCGGCGGCGACCACCACGATTTTCCTTTAAGAGGGCTTCTAAGCCACCACTTAGATAGCGATTCAATAAGTTGCGGACTGTCTGATGGACAAAGCCTACTGATTTAGCTACGGATGTTAAATTATTGCATTCAGAATAAAGAATGAGTGCCTGTATTTTTCTATGATGCGGAGCATTATTTTTATCTTTAAGTGCTTGCTTTAATTCTTCGACTTGTGTTTGGGTAAGTTCTTTTGTCATAATACCATTATAACGCTATTTTTGATTTTTGTTAAGTAT
>NZ_JAOTGI010000021.1:0-33271 GCF_044427255.1 Streptococcus sp. 2021WUSS126
GGTAAATTCTCAAAGTAAGTTCTAGTTTCAGACATTCTAGAAGTTAGTCTGAGAAAACTGCATCAAACCAACAGAATTTAGTCTCAGACTAAGTTCTGTTTTTGACTAAAAATGTTGATAATAGTGAGTTTTATGCTTGAAAATGTTGAAAAAAGAGTACACTAAAGTTACTGGCTCTGAGACGTCTCAAAGTAAGTTCTAGCTATCTGGAATTTTGGATGGGACAAGTTCCTTTCTATTTTGAAATTATTTTTATGATAAAAACGAGCGATTACTTATCTAATAATCGAGGTGATTGGCTGACATTCTCAGGGTCAATTTTAGATATACCCAAAAGTGTTGCCAATTCTTCACCGTAGGTAAACGTAAAGAGTTCATAAGCCGATTTTCCGTTGAAAGCAGCTCGTTTGACGCTGTTGACATGCGAACAAACCAGGTTGATGTCTTCCTGTGTCAAGTTGTCAAACGAACTTCCTTTAGGAAGAATGTCTCTGATAAGTGTGTGGTTTTTCTCAATTCTCCCTTTCTGGTCAGAACGATTTGGGTCACAGAAGAAGAGTTTAGATTCTCTACGAACATCCATTTCGATATCGTCTACTCTAGCGAATTCACCACCATTGTCGGTCAGAATGACAGGGAATAGTTCGCAGAAGCTCATCTCTTTCTGATGCAGGTTGTTCTTGATAGCGTAGAGGTGTTTAGCGACCTCATTAGCTGTTTTATTATCCAGTAATCGAGCGAAGATAAAGTTACAGAAGGAGAGGTTAAAGGTGAGCAGTACCTTTCCGCCGATACGTCCAGTAACGGTGTCCATTTCCAGCCAATAGCTGATGCCTTCTTTTGTGAGAAAGCGTTGGAAGTCCTCGTAGGATCGTCCTTCTCTGGCAGATTTAGGAATGGGTTGGAGGTTTCTGGTTCTCCGTTTTCTAAATTTCACGACACGTGGGAAATCAATGGTTTTTGTGGAAAGATAGCCTTTTTCAAGGTATCGGTAGATAGAAGCTCTGGATGCCGAAAGTTCATTTGAGGCGATGATGTGGTTGAGGTGTTGTCCTTTTTTGATGGCAGAAGAGACAATTTCGTCCATGCGATAGAATTCTTCCTTGTTTAGGGCAACACCTGTTCTCGACTCTGAGAGCTTAGCTTCATAATCAAGCTGAGCTCTTTTTGCGTAGTAGAACTGTTTCTGGTATCCGCAGTTGCTTCTCTTTTTCGGACAGGCATTACAAACGTAGGGAGCCTTTTTGAGTAGAGGGCAGGTCTCACAATTGGAGGTACTAGAGTTCTCTTTTATCAGCCTATTTCTCCGAACTTCTTTTGAGATTGTGGACGGGTCTTTTCCTAGCTTAGTAGCGATAGCCGAGAAGGGCTTAAGTTGTTCAATTCCTATTTGAATATCGTTGCGATCAGAGAGAGTTAAGTGTTTGTTTTTCATTGTCGGTTACCAACTTGTCCCATAGTAAGTTCTACCTTATTTCTTTGTCTCATTCTAGTTTCCAGTTTTTAAGACAGACTAGAACTTACTTTGGGAATTTACTATAAGAAAATATTTTCTGAAAAGGAGGCTCTGTCTAAAAAATATTTTTTGCCTGTGGTATAATAAGAAGGATATTTCTAGAATGAGGTCTTTGAAGTGAAAAAAAGAAAGAACAAGCCTTTGGAACACGATGGAAATTTTATTTCCCTTCGTTTAAATATTTTATTTTCTATCGTGATTTTCCTTTTCCTAGTTTTGATATTGCGTCTGGCAGATATGCAGATCATCAATCATGATTTTTATAGTAATAAGCTGTCTACTGCCAGTCAGAAAATCATCAGCAATGGCTCTATCCGTGGGCAGATTTACGATGCGCAGGGAAAACCTTTGGTTGAAAACGAGATTCAGCAGGTCGTCTCCTTCACACGTCCCAACAAGATGTCTGCTCAGGAAATGAAAGAAGTAGCTAATAAACTCTTGCAGTGGGTCAATGTTTCAGGCGTAACAATTACTCAACGTGATAAGGCTGATTATTATTTGGCAGATGAAGAGGTTTATCGTCAGGTAGTCGAGGCCTTGCCAAAAGATAAAAAATACGATTCCGATGGTAACTACTTGAGCGAATCAACAATTTATTCGAATGCAGTTGATAGTATCCCTGCCGAAGCATTACAATATTCTGAGAAAGACAATAAAGCGATTGAACTGTTCAAGCAGATGAATAGCGCTACTTACTTCTCTACTGTTAATTTGGTAACGGATACTCTGACTTCTGAACAGGTTGCTCATATCGTAGCCAATGAAAGTCAACTTCCAGGTATTTCAACGACCAATAACTGGCAACGGACGATTTTACCAACTTCCCTCAGCTCCATTATCGGTACAGTAACGAGTGAACAGGCTGGTTTGCCTGCAGAAGATGCAGAATACTATCTATCCAAGGGCTACTCTTCAAATGACCGTGTGGGAACTGCCTACCTCGAGAAACAATATGAAGAAGTCTTGCAAGGTCAACGTGAGAAAAAACAAATAAACCTGGATAGAAATGGAAATATCGAAAGTATTGAGACAATCCAAGAAGGGCAGCAGGGAAATAATATTAAACTGACTATTGATTTAGCCTTTCAAGATGGGGTCAATGCTATTTTGAAAAAATACTTTGAAAGTGAGCTAGCTACTGGTAGTGCGCTTTACTCGGAAGGTGTTTATGCAGTTGCATTAAATCCTTCTACAGGTGCAGTGCTTGCTATGTCAGGATATAGTCACGAAAAAGGCTCAAGTACTATTACGGAGGATGCTCTTGGTACGATTACAAGTGTCTTTACACCAGGTTCCATCGTCAAAGGAGCGACAATTAGCTCTGGTTGGGAAAATGGAGTTATCAGTGGTAATCAGGTTCAATTAGATGAACCAATCTATTTTGCAGGTTCAGCTCCAATTACCTCTTGGTATGGGGCCTATGGTAGTTTTAATATTGATGTGACAGAGGCTCTAGAATATTCTTCTAACGTCTACATGGTTAAAATTGCTTTGGGACTACTTGGTCAGACCTACTCAGCTAACATGTATTTGAATGATGGTGATACATTGAAAAACGCCATGACTAAGCTTCGTTCGACTTTTGCAGAATATGGTCTTGGTGCTTCTACAGGTATTGACCTTCCACTCGAATCTACAGGATTTTTACCAGATAAGTATACGACAGCCAACTTTATTACCAACGCTTTTGGACAGTTTGATAACTATACACCGATGCAGATGGCACAGTATGCAGCGACCATTGCGAATAATGGGACACGGATTTCTCCTCACCTCGTTGAGGGAATTTATGGGAATAATGCCCAAGGTGGTTTGGGAGAATTAATTGAGACCGTATCTGGTAAGGAGATGAATCAGGTTAATATCTCCGCTGAGGATATGTCTCTTCTTCGTCAAGGTTTCTACCAAGTTGTCAATGGCGGTGGGCGCTTTAATACAGGTAGTGCTATCGGTCGTGGTGCGACCGTGACCATCAGTGCCAAGACTGGTACAGCCGAAACCTATACAACAACAGCTTCAGGAGATGTGGTTACTGCGATCAACACCAACGTTGTTGCCTACGCGCCTAGTGATAATCCTCAAATTGCGGTAGCAGTTGTCCTACCAAATTTGACCAATCAAAGTTCAACAACTACTAAAACAATTACTCAAGAAATTATCAATTTATATCAATCACTTCACCCAATGAACTAAGGAGGCTTATGCTTTACCCTACACCTATTGCCAAGTTAATTGATAGTTATTCTAAATTGCCAGGTATCGGTATAAAAACGGCTACCCGTTTAGCTTTTTATACTATTGGCATGGAGGATGATGTCGTTAATGAATTTGCTAAAAATTTATTGGCAGCTAAGCGAGACCTATCTTATTGCTCCGTTTGTGGTAATCTGACAGATCAGGACCCCTGTGCCATTTGCCAGGACTCAACGCGAGACCAATCTACTATTTTGATTGTAGAGGATAGTCGAGATGTTACAGCTTTGGAAAATATTCAAGAATACCACGGTCTTTATCATGTCTTGCATGGCTTGATTTCTCCTATGAATGGTATCGGACCAGATGATATTAATTTGAAAACCCTCCTCACTCGCCTGATGGACAATGAGGTTACAGAAGTTATTGTGGCGACCAATGCAACAGCAGATGGAGAGGCTACATCTATGTATATCTCACGTGTCCTCAAACCTGCGGGAATCAAAGTAACCCGACTAGCTCGTGGCTTAGCGGTAGGCAGTGATATTGAATATGCAGATGAAGTGACCCTGTTGAGGGCTATTGAAAACCGCACAGAGCTATAGCTGTTCTGTAGTTAGATACGTTCCTAATTTTAAGATAGGATAGATATGATTTGTTAAATTATGCTATACTAAGAGTAATAGCGTTGATACAGGAAGGAAAATATATGTCAAAAGAAACCTTGATTTTACTATATGGTGGGCGTTCTGCAGAGCGTGAGGTATCCGTTCTGTCTGCCGAAAGCGTCATGCGTGCCATCAATTATGATAAATTTTTTGTCAAAACCTATTTCATCACACAAACTGGGGACTTTATAAAGACGCAAGAGTTTTCTCAAACACCGTCTGCCGATGAAAAACTCATGACAAACGCGACAATTGTTGAAGAGCAAAAAATCCGTCCGAGCGATATTTATGAAGAAAAGGCAGTCGTTTTTCCTGTTCTTCATGGACCAATGGGAGAAGACGGGTCAATTCAAGGCTTCTTGGAAGTTCTCCGTATGCCGTATGTTGGTACCAATATCTTGTCTTCCAGCGTTGCTATGGACAAAATCACTACCAAGCGTGTTCTTGAATCAGCAGGAATCTCCCAAGTACCTTATGTGGCAGTTATCGAGGGTGAAAATATCGACGATAAGATTGCAGAGATTGAAGGAAAATTGACTTATCCGGTCTTTGTAAAACCAGCTAATATGGGGTCAAGTGTCGGTATCTCAAAAGCTGAGGATTTAGCTGGCTTGCGTAAGGCGCTTGATTTGGCCTTCAAGTATGACAGCCGTGTCCTCGTTGAGCAGGGAGTTAATGCGCGTGAGATTGAGGTTGGTCTTTTGGGAAATGCTGACGTGAAAACGACACTTCCTGGCGAAGTAGTCAAAGACGTTGCTTTTTATGACTACGATGCCAAATACATCGACAACAAAATCACCATGGAAATCCCAGCTAAGATTGATGAGTCTATCATGGATACCATGCGGGACAATGCTGCCAAGGCCTTCCGTGCTATCGGTGGTTGTGGTCTTTCTCGCTGTGATTTCTTCCTGACTGAAGACGGACACATCTTCCTGAATGAGCTCAACACCATGCCAGGATTTACCCAGTGGTCTATGTATCCACTCCTTTGGGATAATATGGGCTTGGTTTATCCAGATTTGATTGAAGAGCTTGTTCGTTTGGCCAAGGAAATGTTTGAAAAACGGGAAAGTCATTTGATTTAATGAGAATGAAAAAGATTGGAAAATTTCCAATCTTTTTCTAGTTCACATTCTTGCAAAGGTTTGCAAAAAAGAATAGAATGGTTTCAAGTATGTGGAGGTGTTTATGTATCAAACGACAGTAAAAGGGGAAGGTCTGTTTCAGGCTCTTTCTCAAGGTTATGGAGAACCAGTACGTACCTTTGGGGTGACGGAGAAGGGTGAGACTCCGGTTAGTCTAGTTAATATTGGCTTAGCTGCCTGTATCACCATGTGTGTGCAGGGCTATTATGCCAGTCAAGAAGGCAACAAAACCATGCCTGTTCAGGTGGAGAGTCGCTTGGACAATCAGCGTTTTGAAGTGTTGATTGGAATTGGAGAGTCGGTTTCAGCGCAAAAGCAGAAAGAGATTCTTGCCTATGTGGAAAAGAAATGTAAAGTCAAAGCTCTTTTGAGGGAAGACTTGAAGTTTGAGACAAGTTTTTATGTCTTAGAAAGTGTGGAGTAGATGTTTTTAGCAATTGAAGAAATGCGACAAGGTTTATGAGATGAAAGATGGTGTCCTCACTCAAGTTCGATAAAAAGTGGTATAATAGAAAGATGCTGGGTAAATAAATCAGTCCACTTTTCAAAGTTTGAGTCAACATCTCAGCGCAGTGGTTGATTGGCAGATTTGTTCGTGTATCACACTCTAAATCTGACCTAACTACTGATGCGAACTGTGTTCGCTTTATTTCCAACCTCAAACTGTCTCCCAGACAGTTTGAGCTGTGCGGGGGTGGGAGTAAAATAGTCCAGTGGACTATTTTAGCCCGAAGCTACTTGTTTGAAAATGAGGGGAACTCTTCTTTGAATGTTTGAGTTCTTTCCCGCTCCCTTTTTAGTTTATTGGAGAAAACAATGAAATTAACCCTACATGAAGTCGCTCAGATCTTGGGCGCAAAAAATGATATTAGTCTTTATCCCGATACAGCACTCAACAAGGTCGAGTTCGATAGCCGGCTCGTCACAACTGGGGACCTCTTTGTTCCACTTAAGGGAGCGCGTGACGGTCATGACTTTATTCCTGTGGCTTTTGAAAATGGCTGCGCGGTAACCCTGTCTGAAGTCAGCCTTGATGTTCCCCACATCTTAGTAGATGACTGCTTGGCTGCGCTACAAAAATTAGCGGCCTACTACCTAGAGAAAACTGGGGTAGAAGTCATTGCTGTGACAGGCTCAAACGGTAAAACGACCACCAAGGACATGATTCACGATGTTCTGGCGACGACTTACAAGACTTACAAGACACAAGGCAACTATAACAACGAAATTGGTCTGCCTTACACCGTCCTCCATATGCCTGACGATACAGAAAAACTGGTATTGGAAATGGGCCAAGACCACTTGGGCGACATCCATCTCCTGTCTGAAATTGCCAAACCAAGTCTATCAGTTATTACCCTTTTTGGAGAAGCCCATCTGGAATTTTTTGGTTCACGAGAAGAAATTGCCAAAGGGAAGTTACAGATTGCGGATGGAATGACAGCTGGTAGTAAGCTTCTGATCCCAGCAGATCCGATTGCGGATAAGCTCTTGCCAAGCCATGTAGAACTCATTCGCTTCGGTGAGCAGGCTGATTTGCAGGTGACCAGTCTGGTCGAGTCAAAAGATAACCTGACCTTCACCGTCAACTTTATGGACGGCGACATTTTTCTCCCAGTAACGGGCAAGTACAATGCCACCAATGCTATGGTAGCAAGCTATGTGGGCAAGACCTTGGGTGTGCCTGATGAGGCAATCAAGTCAGCCCTAGCCAGTCTTAACTTGACCCGCAACCGCACCGAGTGGAAGAAGGCGGCAAATGGAGCAGATATTCTCAGCGATGTCTACAACGCCAACCCAACGGCTATGCGCTTGATTTTGGAAACCTTCTCTAGTATTCCAGCCAATGAAGGCGGCAAGAAAATCGCCGTTTTAGCAGACATGAAAGAACTGGGTAGCCAGTCCGTCAATCTCCACAATCAAATGATTCTTAGCCTGTCGCCCGATGTGCTAGACACCGTTATTTTCTATGGTCAAGATATTGAAGGCTTGGCTCAGTTGGCTAGTCAGATGTTCCCGATTGGAAAAGTCTATTTCTTTAGGAAAAATGCAGAGCAGGATCAATTTGAAGACCTGGTAAAACAGATTAGGGAAAGTCTAGGGAAAGAGGACCAAATCCTCTTTAAAGGCTCTAATTCTATGAAACTTGGAAAAGTGGTGGAAGCGTTAGAAAAATAGGAGAAATAGAATTGAATCCTAGATGAATTGTTTCAAAATGAAGATATTCAACCACATTTAATATATAAAGCAATAAAGGCAAAAGACTATCTTTTAGATGAAGGTCAAGTCTCGCATATGATTTATCTTGTAGAGTCAGGTGCATTGAGGTTGTGGCATAACCATGACGGAAAAGACATCACTATTCAGTTTTTCTTTGAGGGAGATTCGGTTTCGTCTCTTGAAAGTTTTTTAACGAAGACAGAAAGTATTTACAGTCTTCAAGCGATTGAAGATACTGTGGTTTATTGCCTAAATTGGCAGCTATTTGAAACATTTTTACTAGAACACCCAGAGTATTATCCCTCTTTGACAATACTTTTAAGTCAGAAAATGATTAAATACAACCATCTTTTTCTGTCACGAATAAAAAACTCACCTGAGCAACGATTTTTAGAATTAGTTCAAGAAAAATCTGACCTATTATGGAGAGTTCCAGATATTTATTTATCTTCTTATCTAGGAATAACTCCTGTATCACTTTCTAGAATAAAAAAACGACTGACTTAACATTTGTTAATGTCGGTCTTTTTAGATTGTAATATACTGGTTGTACCTTGAATGATAAACAAGGAACAATATAAAAACAGAGGAGAAATTTCAATGAAAACAACAATTGTCTATAACCATCCCTATGAAAAATCATATAATCACGCTATTTTAGAAGCCAGTATAGCTGGTGCTCAAAAGGCGGGTAGTCAAGTGCAGGTTATTGATTTAGATGCAGAAAAGTTTAATCCTGTGATGACTAGTGAAGATTTGCTCGGATTTGTGAAACATCAGCAGGTTGATCCACAAGCCCAAGCCTATTCAAAGCATATCGGAGAATCAGATCATCTCATCTTGATTTTTCCAATCTGGTGGGAGTTGATGCCAGCGATGATGAAAGGCTTCATTGACAAAGTTATTTTTCCAGGAGCATTTTACGACTACAAAGCAAATGGCTATAGTATGCAGGCACGTCACGAGAAGCTAAAAACTATCACCATAATCACAACTATGAATACCCCTAAATTTTTGTATCAACTAATTTATGGGAATGCCATCAAAAATGCGTTAATCAAGGGAACATTTCAGAAGACAGGTTACAAAGATGTGAAATGGATGAGTTATAACATGGTAAAAATGGTTGATGATAGAAAGAGAAAATCTTGGCTAGAGCAGATTGAAAAACGGATTTATCAACGTATTCAACAGTGATAAGTCAATCCTCTTCAAAGGCTCCAACTCCATGACTCTTGGAAAAGTGGTGGAAGCAATAGAAAAGTAGAGAGGTGAGACCTCTCTTTTTTAGCAAGTCTTGTCAAAATACCGAAAAGTTGATATACTGATTCCTGGGGAAAGAAAGGAATTTAATAAGATGAGTGATTTTTTTAGTAATCAGATTTCTGAAGCACCGAACTTGGACGTATTGGAACATCTGTTTCTCATGATTATTTGGTTTTTCATGCTCTATCTTTGTTTTCGTTGTTACCAAAAGAGATGGTTTCATACTGTTTTTTGGTGGCTTCAATTTATACAGATTGTCTCCCTCTATACTTGGTATATTATGGCTGATTTTTCTATTTCTGAGAGTCTTCCTTTTTATCATTGTCGCTTGGCTATGCTCTTTATTCTTTGGGCTAAGCCCGGACCTCTGAAACGTTATTTTGCTTATCTCGGTCTTTTCGGATCGCTTTCGGCCTTTATTCATCCGGTATTTGATCCATTTGCTTTCCCGCATCTAACCTTCTTTACTTTTGTTATTGGCCACTACGCCTTGACTGTTAATTGTATGTTGTACCTGTTATCTGATTTAGAAGGGGAGATGTTGAAAGGAAAAGAGGTGGCGAAATATACGCTTATTATGAATATGCTGATTCTAGGAGTAGCTCTTTTAACTGGCGGAAATTATGGATTTTTGAGACAGGCACCTTTAGTGAATACTAATAATCTTCCTTTGAATTTCTTCTTGGTAACCTGTCTGCTCTGTTTCTCTATTTTGAGTATACAAGCTATGGTGATTACTTATTTGAAAAAAGAAAGCAGACAAATGGATTCGCAGATACTGAAAAAATAAGACTTGAAAATTGCTTTCAAGTCTTATTTTTAGCGTTTAAATGCGCCTTGTTTGTAGCTAATCCAGAAAAAGACAGGGATAAAAATAAGCATTAATCCAGAATAGATTGGCAATGTGTGACTGTTTAGGGGGTGGATTTCAATCAGACCATGTAGGAAATGGGAGCTGATGAAGAAACCGAAAACGGAATAAATAATAAGAGCCAGTCGAGCTTTTGTCAGTGGCAAACAGGCACGAATGACAGCCAGTAGACCTGTTGAACCAAGAACATAATAAGAGAGGGTTTGTATGTCATGCAAGTTTAAGTATCCAAAGACTTGCATTAAATGGAAAATAAGGACACTGAGAACAACCATGAGAGCATTTGGTAGAGCTAAGAGAAGAGATTTTCTGAGAAAATGTTTTTCTACGGGGCGGATATTTCGTTCAAAAGTTAGGATAAAAGGAGGAAAACCTTCAACAAATTGACCAATGAGGGTCATTTGTATCTGAATAAATGGGAAAACTAACAAATATTCTGCTTTACCAAGGGTGATACTAGCGATACAGATAAGGCCAAGTAAGAAAGAGTAGATTGTTTTGATAAGAAAGATGGGAGCAATGTGGGAGATGTTATTAACAACGCGTCGTCCCTCAAAGAGAATCTCAGGAATATCGCGAAATTCAGAATCTAGGAGGACTAGATTAGCGATTTGTCTGGTAGCGGGATCGCCTTCTGCCATAACAATGGAACAATCAGCTTCGCGTAGTGCAAGAATATCATTGACCCCGTCACCGGTCATTGCAGTAGTATGTCCCTGTGCTTTGAGAGTTTGGATGAGCAATTTTTTCTGATGTGGGGATACGCGACCGAAAATGGCGGTTGTTTCAGCTCTGGCAATTAGTTCTTCGTCGTCAACTTTGGAACAATCGATATAGCTATCGTAGTCAGCAAATCCAGCTTCCTTAGCAATGTGTGAGACCGTCACAGGATTGTCACCAGAGATTATTTTTAGTATCACTTCTTGCGAGCGAAGATAGGCTAGTGTTTCTGCGGCATCTTCTCGGATTGGGTCGGCAATTTCTAATAGAGCTAGAGGTTCAATATTCTCAGGTAGCTGATTTTGAGAAGAAGGAAGGGACTGTTGGCTAAGCGCAAGAATCAGGACACGGGAACCACGAGCCTGTGCCTCATAAACAGAAGGAGGATTTTGTGTTAGCAACATTTCTGGTGCCCCTAGAAAAATGCGACCAATGTTTTCTATTGTCATTGCTCCCCATTTTCTATCACTAGAAAATGGAATGATGTGACTAGCTTTATAGTGGTGCTCTAAATCACCATATTCTTTTCGAATGGCCTGAGCTGTTGAATTAGTATCCTCACTTGTCTGGATATAGGTAGCGAGTATCTGTTGGATAGTGTCAAGTGAATAATGGTTGGTTAAGGGGATCAGGTTTTCGACGGTCATTTTCCCCTGAGTAATCGTTCCGGTCTTATCCAAACAAAGAACATCAACTCGGGCAAGTGTTTCGACGGAATACATTTCTTGTACGAGGACATTTTTCATTCCCAGTTTGATAACGGCAGTTAAGAGAGAAGTGATGGTTAGCAGAGCAATTCCCTTTGGTAACATACCTAGTAGGGCAGTAGAGCTGGTAATAACTGAGTCTTTTAAGGGAAGAAGTTTGATGAAAAAGGCTTCTAGAAAAAGAGCGAGTCCGAATGGAATGATAATTTTTCCTGTAAATTTAGCAATTTTATCCATATTGTAAAGAATACGAGAGACGATAGGTTTGTGAGTTTTCGCCTCAAGCATGAGTTTATTGGCATAGTTTTCTGCGCCAACATGGATGACTTTTGCATAAATCTGTCCGCTAACTAGATAGCTACCAGACAATAATTCAGCCCCATTATTTTTCACAATCAAGTCGCTTTCACCAGTTAACATAGCCTCGTTTGCCTCGGCTATACCTTCTAAAACAATAGCATCACTAGGAACTTGTTCGCCAGCAGACAGCAAGAGAACATCATCTAAGACAATATCTTCTGGTGCAATAGAGATTGTCTCGCCGTCGCGAACAACTCGGATAAAATCCTTGTTCATCAGGTTGAGTTTGTCAATCATTCGTCGTGCCCGCCATTCTGTCAGCATTCCTGAAACAGCGTTGAGGACAATAACTCCGAAGAAGAAAAGGTTGGACCATGCCTGAACAGCTAGTAAGGCTAAGAAAATGGCAAAATTGAGTGCGTTAAAAGATGTAAACACATTTCGTCTGAAGATTTCCCAATTACTGGCGCTGGTCTTTGTCTTAAAATGATTGGTTTGCTGGTTTTGAATACGTTCTTGTACTTCCTTGGTTGATAAACCTTTTATTTTTTTGTTCATTATTTTATCTTTCTTTTTCTAGTATATAGAATACATCTCATACTTATTGTAACATATTTATAATACAACAGTATAGGTCTGTAGACCTATTCTTCAATAGTTTGAAAAATTCCCTTATTTCCGATATAATAAGAGAGTTGTCTAGTAAAGAATAAGGATGATTCCAATGTAAATCGAATAAGATAAGAGCTCAGCTCTGCTATGAATCAAAATACAAAAAAATGAAAAGGAAGCATTATGTCACTACAAGAAGAAATCAAGAAACGCCGCACCTTTGCGATCATCTCTCACCCGGACGCGGGTAAAACAACCATTACCGAGCAGTTGCTCTACTTTGGAGGTGAGATTCGTGAAGCAGGTACGGTCAAGGGGAAAAAGACTGGTAACTTTGCCAAGTCTGACTGGATGGATATTGAGAAACAACGTGGTATCTCTGTTACCTCCTCTGTTATGCAGTTTGACTACGCAGGCAAGCGGGTCAATATCTTGGATACACCAGGGCACGAGGACTTCTCAGAAGATACTTATCGTACCTTGATGGCGGTGGATGCGGCTGTCATGGTGGTGGACTCTGCTAAAGGTATCGAGGCCCAGACCAAAAAGCTCTTTGAGGTTGTGAAGCACCGCAACATTCCTGTTTTCACTTTTATCAACAAGTTGGACCGTGATGGTCGTGAGCCACTTGATTTATTGCAGGAGTTGGAAGAAGTCTTGGGTATTGCCAGCTATCCAATGAATTGGCCAATCGGTATGGGGAAATCTTTCGAGGGTCTCTATGACCTCCATAACAAACGCTTAGAACTCTATCGAGGTGATGAGCGCTTTGCAAGCTTGGACGAGGGTGACAAGCTCTTTGGTTCTAACCCCTTTTATGCACAAGTTCTGGATGATATTGAACTTTTGGCGGAAGCTGGGAATGAATTTTCAGAGCAGGCGATTTTGGACGGCGATTTGACACCTGTTTTCTTCGGCTCAGCCCTGACAAACTTTGGTGTGCAGACCTTCCTTGACACCTTCTTGGAGTTTGCTCCAGAGCCACATGGTCACAAGACAACGACAGGGGATGTCATTGACCCGCTCAACAAAGATTTTTCAGGCTTTGTTTTCAAAATCCAAGCCAACATGGACCCGCGTCACCGCGACCGCATTGCCTTTGTCCGTGTGGTTTCGGGTGAATTTGAACGCGGTATGGCAGTTAACCTGCCTCGTACAGGCAAGGGAGCCAAGTTGTCCAACGTGACCCAGTTCATGGCCGAATCCCGTGAGAATGTGGAAAATGCAGTAGCGGGTGACATTATCGGGGTTTACGATACGGGGACCTATCAGGTAGGGGATACCTTGACCGTAGGCAAGAACAAGTTTGAATTTGAACCGCTACCGACCTTTACCCCTGAAATTTTCATGAAAGTTTCTGCTAAAAACGTCATGAAACAAAAATCCTTCCACAAGGGAATCGAGCAACTGGTGCAAGAAGGGGCTATTCAGCTTTACAAGAACTACCAGACTGGCGAGTATATGCTGGGTGCCGTTGGTCAGCTCCAGTTTGAAGTTTTCAAACACCGCATGGAAGGTGAGTACAATGCCGAGGTAGTTATGACCCCGATGGGTAAAAAGACAGTCCGCTGGATCAAGCCAGAAGATTTGGATGAACGGATGTCCTCAAGCCGTAACATCTTGGCCAAAGACCGCTTTGACCAACCCGTCTTCCTCTTTGAAAACGACTTTGCCCTCCGCTGGTTCGCGGACAAATATCCTGATGTGGAGTTGGAGGAGAAGATGTAGAAAAGGTCCAGTGAACCTTTTCTAGTGGTAGATGAGAGCTGATGGTAATCAGTTTACCTTGATAAAGATAACTATAAAAGGATATGATAGAATACATGAAGCTGGGCAAGACATCATAGATGTCTTGCCCAGCTTCATTTTTAAAAGGTGTAATCTTTCAGAATCTCAATAGACTCAATTTTTACATCTGTTTTAGGTTTATCGCTATCATCTGTTTCGACGGAAGCGATTTTATCCACGATGTCCATCCCTTCAATGACTTGACCAAATACGGTATGCTTGCCATCTAAGTTTGGGTTGCCTCCGTTTTTATAAGCATCAATGATTTTACCAGGATAGCTAGAACTAGAGAGTTGACTAGACATGTCTGTTGTATTTTGGTTGATGAAAAACTGACTTCCATTTGTTCCTGCACCAGCATTTGCCATAGAAAGTGAGCCACGAATGTTATAAAGGAAAGCTGAAATCTCGTCTTTAAAACCATTTCCAGCATCGATAGTAGTATCTTTTCCAGCCCAGATAGACTCTCCACCAGTACCATTTCCAAGAGGATCGCCACCTTGAATCATGAAATCCTTAATGACACGATGGAAGATCGTTCCATTATAGTATCCTTCCTTGGCATGGGTCAGAAAGTTTTCCACAGTTAATGGAGCTTGCTCGGGGAAGAGTTTTATAGTGATGTCGCCCTCGGTTGTTTTTATTTTAAGAGCAGCCTCATTTTCACCAATTTCATTGGAAAGTTGTGGGAATGTAGCTTTAGGATTGTTAATGGCGTATGCCAAATCTTTGGCATATTGGCTAGAAGCAGTTGTATCAGCTGTCGTAGTCGAGCTTGAACTAGAGCTAGATGCTGTAGAAGATGAGCTATTAGCTGTCGAGTTGTTTGTGCAGGCAGTTAGCAAGATGCTCGAAGCTAGAGCAAGAGCTAGTATTTTTTTCATTGAAAATCCTTTCTTGTCTTGTTCAAAATTATGCTCATTCTACCATGAAATATGGATTTTTTCAATTTTTATCTAGTATAAAAAGTGTATCCAATTCAACAATATGATATACTATATTTACAAATGTGAAAAGGAGAATAATGATGTTTGAGAACTTGTTTGCCCCAGATGGAAGCCTAGTATGGCATATGGCCCTTTTCTACAGTTTTTCCGCGATTATATTAGCGACGGTTTGTTTCCATATTATTAAAAATTTTATGGAATGGCACCATAACAATCAGGCCCCAAAAGAATCCTACAGGGCCAAGCTTGTCTCAAAGCGAACTCATGTTTTTGGTAACGAAGTAGCACGAACCAATTATTATGTAACGTTTGAATGGGAGGGAAGACGGCAGGAGTTCCGTGTACGCTCATACGAGTATGCCCTCTTGGCAGAGGGAGATGTAGGCAGCCTGCATTTTCAGGGGACTCGCTTCCTAGGTTTTGAACGGCTTTAAGAGTCGTTTTTCTTTTGAAAATATCCCTACCTAGTGTATAATGGTCTGAACAGATATTCGTACAACACAAAAGAGGTATTTAAAATGATTCAATCAATCGGACAGGTTATGCTGTATGTCAATAATCCTGAAGCAGCTGCAAAATTCTGGAATGAAAAAGTTGGCTTTGAGCGTGTAGAACGCCAAGAACAAGGTCCGCAAGTTTCTTATGTTATCGCGCCAAAAGTAGATAGCGATGTTCAATTTGTTCTTCATGATAAGGCAGCAGTTGCTGAAATGCATCCAGAGATGTTTCTTGGTATTCCATCCATCTTGATGGCATCTGCAGATGTTGAAAAAACCTACCAAGAATTTATCGAACGCGGTGTCAATGCAAACC
Organism: Streptococcus sp. 2021WUSS126; assembly: GCF_044427255.1. Lineage (NCBI taxonomy): Bacteria > Bacillati > Bacillota > Bacilli > Lactobacillales > Streptococcaceae > Streptococcus > Streptococcus sp. 2021WUSS126. Next base: position 15,770 of record NZ_JAOTGI010000021.1, read on the forward strand.
CAGTTATGGATCTTGGATTTATGAAAACTTTCAACTTTAGTGACGAAGAAGGCAACTATTACGCAGTACAAGAGGTAAAATAAATGTCAATTCAGAATCGGATTGAAGAAATGTACAAAGACCATGAGGTCAAGCCCTATATTTCCCCTGAACGTGACCTGGCGGCCTGGCTTTTGGAGGCAAAGCCCGTTCCCAAACGCAATATGATTCGGCTAGAAGAAGGTCTGCTGGCAGGGGACATTATCCTCCTCTGGCGTGTCAATTTTGGCACTTTTACAACTACGACGCCCTATTCCAAGTATTTTGAGTACATCTACGGCATCAATGGCCCTGCCCACATGGAAAAGTTATTGGCGGAAGGCTATGTTTATTTAGAGTCAGCCTTTGATTCGCTGGACCACATCACCTCCACTGCCAAGAAGAATATCCTCAAGGCAGAAGGCGTGACCGGTCTTTCCAAGATGAAGGCGGCCGACCTCGACACTGCCCTCAAGGACCACTTGACAGAAGAAAAACTAGCTCCCTACTTTGCTGTTCGTGGTTATGCCCTGACGGAAAAAGGCAGAGCTGCTCTGGATAATCACCCAGAAGTTATTGACAAACACCCAAAGAAGAAGATGTAGACTGGCAAGGCTGGTCTATTTTTTCTCCCATGAAAATTCTTCCCAATTATGATAAAATAAAGAGATTGAGAAAGTTGAGGTATCTATGAGAAAGACAAGTAAAAAAGGAAAGGCTACGAGGCGACCAACCAAGGCAGAATTAGCACAGCAAGAACGTGTTAAAAATATCACCCTTCGAGTATTGGGGCTTTTATTCATTGCCTTTGCAGCCAGTCGCCTAGGAGTGTTTGGAGTGACCAGCTACAATATTTTCCGGCTATTATTTGGTAGTCTGGCCTATCTATTATTGGCAGGTGCGTTTATCTACCTTCTTATTCCCAAAGTCTTACGCGAAAGAGAAGGGACCATATCGGGCTTCTGGCTAATTGTTATCGGGTTATTAATTGAATTTCAGGCTTATTTAGACTGGACCTATCAAGGGAGTGACCTATTCGGTCATACTCTAAAATTGGCCTTGTCAGACCTAGCTAAGTTTCAGGTAACAGCATTTCTAGGCGGAGGGATGATTGGAAGTATCTTCTATCTGCCAGTCTCCTTCCTCTTTGCAAATGTCGGTTCCTTCTTCATCGGTCTTCTAGTGATAGCATTTGGTATCTTTTTTGTAAGCCCATGGTCTGTTTATGATGTTGCCGATGGCTTGGCGGTTGCCAAAGATAAGTTGGCGGAGACGCAGGTAAAAAGAGCAGAGCTTCGAACACAGAAGAAAGCAGAACGAGAAGAAAAACGTCAGCAAGAATTAGCTCGTCTAGAAGAGGAACGCCTTCGTCTAGAGGAAGAGGAAGAGTCAGCTCGGGCTTTGGCACTGGTAGATAGACATGTCGATTTAGAAACAGGTGAAATCCTAGAAGAAGAGCCTGTTCAAGTACCGATTATTTCAGAATATGACCACTTAGACATAGAAGATGAATTTCCTATTATGTTGGCAGAAGATGACCAACCAGCACAATCAAACTCGGCAAGCCAGGATTCTGAAACAAATGAGTTTGAGAAGGACGAGGCAGATGTGCAGATTGATTTCAAGCCTAAGCAGAGACTAGCATATAAACTTCCGTCCATAGACTTATTTGCTCCTATAAAAGCTAAGAGTCAGTCCAATGAAAAACGGATTGTTCGCCAGAATATTAAAGTTTTAGAAGACACCTTTGCCAGTTTTGGAATCAAGGTGGTGGTTGAGCGTGCTGAGATTGGACCATCGGTAACCAAGTATGAGGTCAAACCAGCAGTCGGCGTCCGAGTCAATCGGATTTCTAACCTAGCTGATGATTTGGCTCTAGCTCTTGCGGCTAAAGATGTCCGTATTGAAGCTCCTATCCCAGGAAAATCTCTGGTCGGTATTGAAGTTCCAAACTCCGAAGTGGCTACAGTACCTTTCCGTGAGCTCTGGGAACAATCTAAAACAGACCCAGACAAGCTTCTGGAAATTCCTCTCGGTAAGGCTGTAAATGGCTCCGTCCGTTCCTTTAACCTAGCACGTATGCCCCATCTATTGGTGGCTGGTTCAACTGGTTCAGGGAAGTCTGTTGCTGTCAACGGTATCATCTCTTCAATTCTCATGAAAGCTGGTCCAGACCAAGTTAAGTTCATGATGATTGACCCCAAAATGGTCGAATTATCGGTCTATAATGATATTCCCCACCTCTTGATTCCCGTTGTGACCAACCCACGCAAGGCTGCTCGAGCTCTTCAAAAAGTAGTGGATGAAATGGAGAAACGCTATGAGTTGTTTAGCCAAATTGGTGTCCGAAACTTAGAAGGTTATAATGCGAAGGTCGAAGAATTTAATAGCCGTTCAGAAGAGAAACAGATTCCTCTTCCTCTCATTGTGGTAATCGTAGATGAGTTAGCAGACTTGATGATGGTAGCCAGCAAGGAAGTGGAAGATGCCATTATTCGCTTGGGACAGAAGGCTCGTGCAGCAGGTATCCACATGATTCTTGCTACCCAGCGACCATCTGTTGATGTTATTTCAGGTTTGATTAAAGCCAATGTACCATCTCGTATCGCCTTTGCCGTATCAAGCGGTACAGACAGTCGGACGATTCTAGATGAAAACGGTGCTGAAAAACTCTTGGGTCGCGGTGACATGCTCTTTAAACCGATTGATGAAAACCATCCAGTCCGCTTGCAAGGTTCCTTTATATCCGATGATGATGTAGAAGCAATAGTTGGCTTTATCAAGGATCAGGCAGATGCAGATTATGATGAATCCTTTGATCCAGGTGAAGTGGCAGAAGGTGATGGCGATGCAGGTTTTGGTGATGCTGGAGGAGATCCACTTTTCAACGAAGCACGTGCCTTGGTAGTTGAGACACAAAAAGCCAGCGCCTCTATGATTCAACGACGCTTGTCTGTTGGTTTTAACAGGGCAACACGCCTCATGGAAGAGCTAGAAGCAGCGGGTGTCATTGGTCCAGCTGAAGGAACAAAACCTAGAAAGGTATTGGAAACACAATAATGAAATTTGATGCAGTTCATCATATTGCAATTATCGGTAGTGACTATGACAAAACAAGAGAATTTTATGTTGAAAAACTAGGCTTTGAACAGGTGGATGAACATATTCGCCCAGAAAAAAATGATATTCTCTTCAATGTCAAAAAAGGCAATCTGATTTTGGAAATCTTCATCAAACCAGATGCGCCAATGCGTCCGGCCATGCCCAATCCTGAACATACAGGTCTACGCCATCTAGCCTTCCAGGTTGTAGATGTGGAAGCCTGTCTGGAAGAGTTTGACCGTATAGGCATCCGACATGAAGTCCTGCGAACAGATGATTTTGATGGTAAAAAAATGGCTTTCTTCTTTGATCCAGATGGTCTCCCTCTAGAAATTCATGAATAAGTCCATCTTTTTATGCCCAGAGAGGCCTATCAATATGACAACTAAATTAATACTCTTAGAAAATCAAAATCATACGCTGTTGACTTGATTTGATGAAGGTCAGTTCTATCTATAGTCATTTGAATTAACTTTGATACATCGTCACTTTCGGCTTGCCGTACTCTGCAGAAGTGACTTGCTTTGCAAGTTATATCTCCAACCTAGCACAGCCATTAGGCTGTGCTAGCAACCTGCACCTCAGTTCCTTGTCTGAAAGCTAATTCATTCGACTATACATCTACGTCGCCTTGTCTGATTTAGTATAAAAAAAGAATCCCCACTGCGCCTGCAATGGGGATTTATTATGCCATCTATGAAAGGATGGATGATTTTAGGATTTTAAAGTGAAGACCGCAATAACCAAAGCTAGGTACATCAAAAAGGTCAAGATAAAACTAGCTCGCCAGAAAACCTTGAAGAAACGGCGATATAAAAAATTCTTTTTCTTTAAAAGGAAGAAACCACAAAGACCAATCGCCAGTAGTGAGAGGGCTAGGACAAGCTGAGGCAACAGACTGTTATAGTAGGCCTTGTCCGAAATCAGATAAAATTCAATTGCATAGAGAGGAAAGGCAATGTCTGCAAAGTTCCATCCTCGGTTTTGCAACCTAAAAAACTTGACAGCAATTATCGAAATGGCCAAGGTTAGAAAGATAAATAGAAAGGCTACTATTTTTAAAAATATAATAGATTCAAACATACATTCATTCTATAAAAAATGTGAAAAAAAGTAAACCTAAAGCTTGCATTTCTTTGAAATTCGTGTATAATGAAAAGGTATGTGTAAAACACATATTTGTGGGAGGTAAAAATCTTTAATTACCGCCAAAACCACAATAGGAGGATTTTATATCATGGCTAAAAAAGTCGAAAAACTCGTAAAACTTCAAATTCCTGCAGGTAAAGCTACTCCAGCTCCACCAGTCGGACCAGCACTTGGTCAAGCAGGTATCAACATCATGGGATTCACAAAAGAGTTTAACGCTCGTACAGCTGACCAAGCTGGCATGATCATCCCAGTAGTTATCTCTGTGTATGAAGATAAATCATTCACTTTCATCACTAAAACACCACCAGCTGCTGTTCTTTTGAAAAAAGCTGCAGGTGTTGAAAAAGGTTCAGGTACACCAAACAAAACTAAAGTTGCAACAGTTACTCGTGCACAAGTACAAGAAATTGCTGAAACTAAAATGCCTGACTTGAACGCTGCATCTCTTGAAGCTGCAATGCGTATGATCGAAGGTACTGCTCGTTCTATGGGATTCACTGTTACTGACTAAGTAGCACCCAAGATTATCTGATTACAAGGAGACATATAACATGGCTAAAAAAAGCAAAAACTTGCGTGCTGCTCTTGAAAAAATCGACAGCACAAAACTTTACAGCGTAGAAGAAGCTGTTGCTCTTGCAAAAGAAACTAACTTCGCTAAATTTGATGCGTCAGTTGAAGTTGCTTACAACTTGAACATCGACGTACGTAAAGCTGATCAACAAATCCGTGGTGCAATGGTATTGCCAAACGGTACTGGTAAAACTTCACGCGTTCTTGTTTTCGCACGTGGTGCTAAAGCAGAAGAAGCAAAAGCTGCTGGTGCAGACTTTGTTGGTGAAGATGACCTCGTTGCTAAAATCAACGGTGGTTGGTTGGACTTCGACGTTGTTATCGCAACTCCAGATATGATGGCAGTTGTTGGACGTCTTGGTCGTGTACTTGGTCCACGTAACTTGATGCCAAACCCTAAAACTGGTACAGTAACAATGGATGTTGCTAAAGCAGTTGAAGAGTCTAAAGGTGGTAAAATCACTTACCGTGCTGACAAAGCAGGTATCGTACAAGCTCTTATCGGTAAAGTATCATTTGACGCTGACAAACTCGTTGAAAACTTCAAAGCTTTCCACGATGTAATGGCTAAAGCTAAACCAGCTACAGCTAAAGGTACTTACATGACTTCAGTATCAATCACAACAACACAAGGTGTTGGTATCAAAGTTGATCCTAACTCACTTTAATCAATAGAAAGATTGTCTTAAGGCAATCTTTTTTTCTTGAGATTTTCTTGACAAGCACTTGATTTCGATTTATACTATATTCAATTTACATAAAAGGAGTTATCCAATGAAAGTAGCAGAGAAAGAAGAGCTTTATAAATACCTTTCTGCAGCCTACAACCTTCCGCAGGAAGCATTTTCAGAAGCCCTGCGTGAAAAAATATTGGAGGTAGCAGGTCAGCTGGACAAGGAGGAAAATCTCTATATACTGGCAGGACACTTAAGTCGCTTTATCAATGCAGAGTTAACAGCTCTGACTTGCCGAGCGCCTAAGGAATTGGTGCAACTAGCCCATTACCTTCAAGAGGTTCAAAACCAATATCGCTATGCCAGTCTTTTTCCAGGAAAGGTAAAATAGGAGAAAACATGACAGAATATACAAAACCACTCGTTTGGAAGTGGGAAGATGAAAATGACAACCGATCTGGCAACCGTCCAACAGCGGGCAGTCGCTTTGAGCAAGACCTACCAAAGGGAGAGAAGCCTTTCCAAGTCTATTCATTGGGGACGCCGAATGGCATTAAGATTGCTATTATGTTGGAGGAGTTGAAAGAGTTAGGTATTTCGGAAGCTGATTATGACCTCTTTCTCATCAATATCGGTCAAGGAGACCAATTTGGCTCCGATTTTGTTGCCATCAACCCCAACTCCAAAATACCAGCTATGGTAGATTATTCCGAGCAAGAACCGATTTCGGTCTTTGAATCAGCCAATATTCTCCTCTACTTGGCAGAAAAGTTTGACGCCTTCCTACCAAAAGCCTGGGCAGAGCGGACAGAGGTTCTTAATTGGCTCTTCTGGCAAACTGGCGCCGCTCCATTTGTTGGTGGAGGATTTGGACATTTCTTCCATTACGCTCCGACAGCGCAAGAATATCCGATTAATCGCTATACAATGGAAACTAAGCGTCAGCTGGATCTCTTGGATCGACTATTGGCGACAAGAGAATATGTAGCTGGAAATACCTATACCATCGCAGATATTGCTATCTGGTCTTGGTATGGTCGCTTGGTTCAAGGAGAACTATATCCAGGCTCGGCAGAATTTTTAGATGTTGATTCTTACAAGCATCTAAAGTCCTGGGTAGAGAAAATAGCCCAACGCCCAGCTGTACAACGAGGGTTGACAGTGAAATATCATTCAATTGATAATTAATTGACTTGCCTACCTTATGGGTGGGTTTTTCTTTTACTTTGGTATGATAAAAGTTTATAATGAAAGAGTTAGACTTTGTGAAAATCCAAAAACAGAAATTAATAATTGATACTCAATGAAAATCAGAATTAGACTAGGCGACGTAGATGCAGATAGAACTGAAGTTCATCAAATCAAGTCAACAACGTCTGATTTTGATTTTCGAAGAGTATGAGTTTTTCCTGTCTTATATTTACATAGAAAGTAATAGAAAAATGTCCGAAAAAGTTGAAATGCAGCAGTCCAAAGAACAGGCGACAATGGCCAGAGGCTTGGCTTGGTTGACTGCTGGAAATATTCTTAGTCGCCTGCTTGGTGTTGCCTATGTTATTCCCTGGTATATTTGGTTAGGGGAATATCGAGCTGAAGCCAATGCCCTCTTTAGTATGGGGTATCAAATCTATGCTAACTTCTTATTGATTTCAACAGCTGGTCTTCCGACAGCTATTGCCAAACAAGTAGCTAAATACAATGTCTTGGGTAAAGAAGAGGTGTCGCTCTACTTGGTCAGAGAATTCTTCAAGCTCATGTTGGTCTTTGGAGCTGTCTTTGCAGGGGTCATGTATCTAAGTGCTCCGTGGTTGGCAGACGCATCGGGGTCGAAGGAAAAGTTACTTCCAGTCATGTATAGTCTAGTCCCGCCTCTCTTTATCTTCCCAGCCATGAGTATCTTGCGTGGTTTTTTCCAGGGTCGGCACGATATGAAGCCCTATGCGATCAGCCAGCTTGCAGAGCAGCTGGTACGGGTTATCTGGATACTGGCAGCAACATTTATGATTATGAAGTTGGGTAGCGGTGACTATCTTGAAGCAGTTGTCCAATCTACCTTTGCAGCTTTTGTCGGGATGATTGCTAGTGTTGGGATTTTAGTTTATACTTTATGGAAGCAAGGTTACCTTGGTAAGTTACTTCATGCTAAGAAACAAAAGATTTCTTTGGATACAGGTCAACTTATTAAGGAAACTGTTCGAGATGCGATTCCGATTATCATTTTAGGTCTAACGATTCAATTATTGCAGTTTATTGACCAAGTCACATTTATTCGTGTTATGGAAAGAATTACGAATTACAGTAATTCGGAACTTTTGGAACTTTATTCGTATATGGCTGCCAATCCAAGTAAGATTACGATGATGATTATCGGGATTTCACTGAGTCTGGGAAGTGTTGCTATTCCATTGATTACAGAGAAATTTGTCAAGAAAGATTTGAAGGCGGCGTCTCATTTAGTGGCGGATAATCTACAATTACTCTTTATATTCACTATACCGGCAATTGTTGGAACAGTCCTGTTAGCTGGGCCACTCTATACGATTTTTTACGGACCGTCAGAGCCTATCGCCATTACTCTATTCATTTGGAACTTATTTTTAATTTTACCTCTGGGACTATATTCTGTCATTAGTGTAGTCATTCAAGCAATATTTGAAAATAGAAGAGCGATTTATTATTTCTTGATTGGGATGCTAGTGAAAATCGTTTTACAAGTACCAATGATCTATGTCTTTAAGGTATATGGTAGCTTTATCTCAACGATATTTGGGTTGGGAATTATGCTGTACCTCTTCTATAGACGAATTAACAAGGTTCTGCATATTGATGAAAGACTAGTGATAAAAGATATTGCGACCATTAGTTGGATTTCTATCGTAATGGGACTCGTTGTATGGGGGATTGAATTTGTCCTGAATCTTATTCTTCCAGCAAATGGCTATGTATCTAGCTTTATCCACTTGGCTGTTGCAGGTGGAGCAGGTATGCTTGTTTTTGTCATCTTGACATTGAAGACTCGTCAGCTAGATCGTTTAATTGGAAGTCGGGCTCAGAGTTTACGGAGGAAATTGCGCCTAGGCTAGTTTGTTTTAAAAATCTCTATTTTCTACTATTGAAAAGCTGGGAAAAAGAGGCGTTTTAGAATGTGAGAAGGAAAGTTCGTTGAGGATTTTCCTTTTTTCTTGGAGATTTCAGTATAAAAAAAACGGTTTTTGTGGTAGAATAGTAGGGATAAAAAAGAGGAGAGAGATGATGAAACCTAAATACGAACGTATTCTAATCAAACTATCTGGTGAGGCCTTGGCTGGTGAACGTGGTGTCGGTATTGACCTTAAAACTGTTCAGGAAATGGCAAAGGAAATTCAGGAAGTCGCAGAATCAGGTATTCAGATTGCCCTTGTTATTGGTGGTGGTAACCTTTGGCGTGGAGAACCTGCTGCTGAAGCGGGTATGGATCGAGTTCAAGCAGACTATACAGGCATGTTGGGGACTGTTATGAATGCTCTTGTAATGGCTGATTCCCTTAAACAGCTTGGTGTGGATACACGTGTGCAGACAGCGATTGCGATGCAGTCAGTTGCAGAGCCTTATATTCGTGGTCGTGCTCTTCGTCATCTTGAAAAAGGTCGCATTGTTATTTTTGGAGCTGGTATTGGTTCTCCGTACTTCTCAACGGATACGACAGCGGCTCTTCGTGCTGCAGAAATTGAAGCGGATGCGATTTTGATGGCTAAAAATGGTGTGGATGGCGTCTACAATGCTGATCCGAAGAAAGATGCTAATGCAGTTAAATTCAATGAATTGACCCACCGTGAAGTGATTAGTCGTGGTTTGAAAATCATGGATGCGACGGCATCAACTCTCTCAATGGACAATGATATTGATTTGGTCGTGTTCAATATGAATGAACCAGGGAATATTAAACGTGTTGTCTTCGGTGAGCCAATCGGTACTACCGTTTCAAATTCTTCAGAAGAAAAATAAATCATATCGTCATTTAATTTTTCTTTTATGTACTTCGACGATCGAGGAAATATTGTTTCCTTATTTCCAACTTCAAACGGGAGTGGGAAAGAACTCGACCAAGATAAAAGAGTTCGTCTTTCCACCCCTGCACAGTTGATTAGGCCAGATTTGGAGTGCAAAACACGAACAAATCTGCCAATCAACCACTGCGCTGAGATGTTGACACGAACTCTGAGTAGTGGTCCTGGGCTTTTTGCCCAGCCTCATTTGAACTCGCCTTGCCTAACTTCAGTTATGCCTGTGGCTCGTTGCCTAGTACTAAAAGTAAACTAAAAGACTGTAAAAAAAAATACAAAGAAGGAAGTCTTATGTCTAAAGAAATTATTGCTAAAGCGCAAGAGCGCATGAATCAATCTCATCAGAGTTTGGCACGTGAATTTAGCCACATTCGTGCTGGCCGTGCCAATGCTAGTTTGTTGGACCGTATTTCCGTTGAGTACTACGGTTCTCCAACACCATTGAACCAGTTGGCTGGTATTACAGTGCCAGAAGCGCGTGTTCTATTGATTACTCCGTTTGATAAGTCAATCTTGAAGGATATTGAGCGTGCTTTGAACGCTTCAGATCTTGGTTTGACGCCACAATCTGACGGTACTGTTATCCGTTTGGTTATTCCTGCCCTTACAGAGGAAACTCGTAAGAACTTGGCGAAGGATGTGAAAAAAGTTGGCGAAAATTCAAAAGTTGCCATCCGTAATATCCGTCGTGATGCCATGGATGAAGCAAAAAAAGCTGAAAAAGCAAAAGAAATCACTGAAGACGAATTGAAGTCACTTGAAAAAGATATTCAAAAAGTAACAGATGATGCTATCAAAACAATTGATAAAATGACTGCCGACAAAGAAAAAGAATTGTTGGAAGTTTAATCAACAAGTTTTTAGGCTACAACAACAAATCATCACCGGGCTGTCTAACTTCCAGTGGTGAACCAATAAGAAATCTAATGGGGGGAGTTAGACAAGACTTCCCCCCACTTTTTAATCAGAAAGAAGAAAATCATGAATGATTTATTAGCACAGTATATCGTTGGTTTAGTGACTGACGAAAACGATCAGTTTTACTTTGTCCAAAAAGAGGGTAGAACCTTTGCTCTTTCTAAGGATGAAGGAGAACATAGTCTAGGTCAATCTGTTAAGGGATTTGCCTATACCGATATGAAACAAAAACTCCGTTTGACAACTAAGGAAGTTGGGGCGAGTCGTACCAGCTTTGGTTGGGGAACTGTTACAGAGGTACGTAAGGATTTGGGTGTCTTTGTGGATACAGGTCTGCCAGACAAGCAAGTGGTTGTTTCCTTGGACATTTTGCCTGAAATCAAGGAACTCTGGCCGAAAAAAGGGGATCAGTTGTACGTCAAATTAGACGTCGATAAGAAGGACCGCATTTGGGCTCTGCCAGCTTTTCAGGAAGATTTTCAGAAAATGGCTGGACCTGCTTATGACAATATGCAAAACCAAAATCTGCGAGCGATTGTCTATCGTTTGAAAATGAATGGTACTTTTGTTTATTTGCCAGACAACAACATGCTTGGTTTTATCCACCCAAGTGAACGATTTGCGGAACCACGTCTGGGTCAGGTTTTGGAGGCGCGTGTCATCGGCTACCGTGCAGTTGATCGGACCTTGAACTTGTCTCTCAAGCCACGTTCATTTGAGATGCTGGAAAATGATGCTCAGATGATATTGACTTATCTGGAAAGCAATGGAGGTTTCATGACCTTGAACGATAAGTCTGCTCCGGAAGACATCAAAGCCACCTTTGGTATTTCCAAAGGGCAATTCAAAAAAGCTCTTGGTGGTCTGATGAAGGCTGGGAAAATAAAGCAGGACTCAGTGGGAACAGAATTGGTATAGGAGGCGTCTATGCTCGTATATATTGCTGGTAGTGGAGCAATGGGGTGTCGGTTTGGTTATCAATTATCTAAGACAAATCATGAAGTGATTTTGCTGGATAATTGGGAAGAACATATCGAAGCAATTCGAGAAAATGGCTTGAAAGTGTCTGGAGGTGTAGAGGAAACTGTACACTTACCCATCATGAAACCGACCGAAGCAACGAGAGAAGCAGATTTTATCATTCTATTGACAAAGGCTGATCAGTTGCCCAAGATGTTGCGGGATATTAAGCCGATTATTGGTCCAACTACCAAGGTTTTGAGTCTCTTGAATGGTTTGGGGCATGCGACGACCATGCGTCGGTACGTGCCAGATGAAAGTATCATGGTTGGGGTGACCATGTGGTTGGCGGGACTAAAGGGTCCTGGACATGCTCACTTAGAAGGTCCGGGTTCTATCTCCGTTCAGCATATTCTTGGTGATGAGCATTCAGTTGCGGATATTATTGAAATGCTGAATGACGCTGGGCTAAATGTGACCTATGACAATCATGTTGTCAGTGCTATTTGGCAGAAAGTCTGTGTCAATGGTGTGATGAATCCAACTTGTACCATTTTAGACTGTACAATTGGTGAATTATTTGGTACGGAGGCTGGACTGAATCTAGTACAGGGGATTTTCAAAGAATTTATTGCTGTTGCTAAGTCTGAGGCAGATGGAATTGACGAAGAAGCTATTTGGAAATATGTTATTGATGCTTCGAAGAAGGCTTCCAATCACTATCCATCTATGCACCAGGATTTGGTCCAACATGGTCGAAAGACAGAAATTGATTATCTGAATGGAGCAGTTGTATTCAAAGGCAAGCGAGCAGGCATCCCTACGCCATACTGTCAGATGATAACAGACATGGTTCACGCCAAGGAAAGTATGCTGGGGTTGAGATAGGAGAAAGTCATGCTGATTGAAGTGGAAACGATTGAAGAATATATGGTTGCCTTGCCTGAGAATCGGAAGGAAGCGGTTGAACGGCTCCATCAAGTGATTGTGGAACAGTTACCAGCTGGTTTTGAAGTAGGCATCTTGGGAGGTATGATTAACTATTATGTGCCGCTTAATGCCTACCCTGATGGTTATCATTGCACACCGGGAGAGCCCCTGCCTTTCCTTGCCTTGGCATCACAAAAGGCACACATCGCCCTCTACCACATGGGAATCTATATGGACCAAGAATTGAATGATTGGTTCGTTGCTGCTTATCAAGCACAGGTGCCTACCAAACTGGATATGGGCAAGTCCTGCGTTCGTATGAAAAATCCCAAGAATATTCCTTATGAATTGATAGGGGAATTAGTTAGTAAGATGTCTATGGAGCGCTATATAGAGCTCTACGAAAAAAATCATAGAAAGTAGATGTAGTGAGAAGAAGTTTTTATTCTTGGTTGATGACCCAGCGCAACCCGAAAAGTAATGACCCAGTAGCTATCTTGGCAGATTATGCCTTTGATGAATCTGATTTTCCTAAGCAATCAGATAATTTCGATGAAGTCAGTCGTTTTTTGGAGGAATCGGCCAGCTTTGCCTTTTCCATGTCTGATTTTGATGCGATTTGGGAAGATTATTTGGGACATTGATGGATAAAATAGTACAAAATAGCCTTGTTTGGGCTATTTTTGTTATAATAGAGAAAAGCACAGGAAAAGGAGCAACTCTTGCTAGAACATTCAATTGATATTCAACTCAAGCATCCAGATGATTCGTTTAGTCTATTTGGTTCGAATGAACGCCATCTGAGATTGATGGAACAGGAACTAGGTGTGGTTATTCATGCCCGTACGGAAAAAGTGCAGGTGATTGGACAGGAAGAACATGTAGAACAAGCGCGTCTTGTTATCCAGTCTCTCCTTGTCTTGGTTAGTCGTGGTTTGGTTATCAATACACCAGATGTGGTGACAGCTATTTCCATGGCAAAAAATGATGAGATTGAGAAATTCGTTGCCCTCTATGAAGAAGAGATTATCAAGGATAACTACGGCAAACCCATTCGCGTAAAGACTCTTGGTCAAAAACTCTACGTGGATAGCGTAAAGCGTCATGACATCGTGTTTGGAATTGGACCTGCTGGTACAGGTAAGACCTTCTTGGCGGTTACTCTAGCTGTCACAGCCCTCAAGCGGGGACAGGTCAAGCGCATTGTCCTGACACGTCCTGCGGTCGAGGCAGGCGAAAGTTTAGGCTTTTTGCCAGGGGATTTGAAAGAAAAAGTAGATCCCTATTTGCGCCCTGTCTATGATGCCCTCTACCAGATTTTGGGCAAGGAGCAGACCACGCGCCTAATGGAGCGGGAAATCATCGAGATTGCACCGCTGGCCTATATGCGTGGTCGGACCTTGGAAGATGCTTTTGTCATCTTGGATGAGGCACAGAACACCACCATTATGCAGATGAAGATGTTCCTAACCCGTCTGGGCTTTAATTCCAAGATGATTGTCAATGGGGATATTAGCCAGATTGACCTGCCGCGCAAGGTTAAGTCAGGTTTGATTGATGCGACGGAGAAGCTGAGCAAAATACCGCAGATTGATTTCGTGCATTTTTCAGCCAAGGATGTGGTTCGTCATCCAGTTGTTGCCCAGATTATCAATGCCTATGAAGAGGAGGCTCTGGCAGCTGATAGTCGAGCAAGTTTTGAAACGATTGGGGAGCCTAGTCGGAAATACAATGGTGAGGAGTAGTTGTTTCATTGGCTGATATATAAAAGAATTGTGATGCTAGTTACATTTGATATACAATAAACAGTTCAAATGGACGATACTGTAAGTGACGAAACAAATAGGAGCTTAGTCCAAATGAGTGACTTACAGCATATCGTAAAATCACATCGTACAGCAAATATCAACTATTTGTCACAAGTTATACCAAGCCTATTGTCCGACTCCCTTAAAGCATTGTCACAATGTTGCTTTGTCTAAGGTATCAGATAAATCTATTAAAATATTGCTAGTACTTCCAGTTAGTTGGATTAGAGATTAAATCTCAACGCCATTTTCGAACCAGCCCTCATTGTAGCGGATAGAGGTCGTAAAACCTATAACTTTATGAATCGTTACCAATAAAAAGGCTGGTTCTATCTGATTCGGATTCGAGATGGGAAAAGCAGCACGAAACCGAGTTTTACTCCCTTTCTTTTCGCATGTTCGGCACCGATAAGTATGAAAACCTCGTGGCCAATTGTGATAAATCTGTAGACTATATAAAAAGCCTCCTTTTGTGTTGTCCGAACATAAAAATCCCAAGTATTACATCGGAAAAATACTTGGGATTAGATATCATAGATTAACTGATCAGAGTTAACTTAGAGACATTGATTGATGACAGGGCTTTTATGCACGAATAACAAGAAGTGGCTTAAGACCAAAACTTCTCTGCAATTTCTTGGCCTTGTTTAATTTTTGCCCACTGTTGCGGGATGGCTAATTCATTACCTGAATCACATGAAGCGAATCCACATTGATGTGACAAGTAGAGACGCTCTTTTGGAATAATCTTGCTTGCTTCTTCGAGTAATTTATAAACACGTTCTTCATCATCCAAATCAGAAGTTTTACTTGAAAGTAGACCAAGAACGACTTCGACATTCTTATCACGCAAGCTTTCCAAAGCTTTTAAATCACCTGCACGTTCATCATCCCACTCAAGGAAGAATCGATCGTATTTTTGGTCACGCAGGAATTTTTCAGCAATGGCTTCGTAAGTTCCGCCAGCTGCTGAGCGGCTTTCATAGTTACCACGGCAGTTGTGCGTCCAGACGGTCAAGCCAATTTCATGCCCGTAATCAATAACAGCATTATTGATAGCAACAAACTCGTCAGCCAAAGCAGCCAATGCTTCAGAATCGTCTTGTGGTAAGAAAGGTACAGGGTTAGCAGGGTCGAATAATTCCCAAAGGCAGTCATCGAATTGAACGATTTGTCCACCAGCATCCTTGTACTGGTCTAAAAATTCTCTATAGGCAGCCAATAAACCTTCTTTCAAATCCTCACGTGTTTTATAAACTTGGTCTGGACCGATTTGACCATTGAAGAGAACAAGCTCGGTAAAGGCATGGGCAGGTCCCCATACAGTTAACTTTGTATCAGTTTCACCAGCTAGTTCTTTAACTTTTTTATAAATGTCAATGAAATGGTGATTTTTTGCTGAAAGAGGACCGGTGATACGCAATCCAATATCCTTACGTGTTTCAAAAATTTGTCCATCATGGTCTTTAAAAGGATAACCATGCTCAGCAATGTAACGCTCGATACCATCGAAGCCCCAGACAAAGTCAAGATGCCACATTGATTTTGAAAACTCACCGTCTGTTACAATATCAATACCATTTGCTTTTTGCTCAGCGACAATCGCCTCGATAGTTGCAGCTTCAGTTTCTTGATAGCCATCAAAGGCGTCGTAGAATGGGTATTGGATATTGTCACGATGCTCAATTTTACGTTTAAATTCTCCTAAGTTTGCTGGCCGAAGAAGTGAACCGACTAATTGGAATCTTGAAGTTGTCATATATGTATCTCTCTTTCTTTCGTTTTAGTGATGAACCTATTCTAACTCATAAGCTATCATTTGAAAAATAGTTATTTTCATGGCAAATCCATAGTTAAAAACTATAACTAGAAAAAATAGACGGAAATAACTTTCTATCATTTGTCAACTATGGTATAATCAAAAGTACTGAAATCCGAACATTAGGAGACTTAGGAGAAAAATGAAAAAACAATCACCCTTTATAATTGCAGGAATCGTCATGCTAGGGGTCGTGATGCGTGCCCCCTTTACAGCTTTGCCTGCTATTTTGACAGATGTGGCAGCAGGACTGGGAGTAGAAGTGAGTTCATTAGGAATTTTAACCTCTATTCCGCTCATCATGTTTGCTCTCTGTTCATCCTTAGCACCGCGTCTTGCGGCTAAGTTTGGCATGGAAAAACTAATGGCCCTGGTCTTACTGGTCATGGTGCTTGGTTCAGGGATGCGAGTTCTCAACTTACCAGCCCTTTACATTGGTACAATGCTTGTTGGTGCTACAATAGCGTTTATTAATGTTTTGCTACCAAGTTTGGTTGCGGCTAATTTTCCAAAGAAAATTGGTCTGTATACGACGATTTATATCACTCTCATGGGGGTGGCGGCAACAGTTGCATCCATGATTGCTGTTCCAATTGTATCCTCTAGTTCTTGGGAATTTTTTATTCTGTTAATTACAGGATTGGTGTTTATGGCTTTCCTAATCTGGTTGCCTAATGTAAAAAATAACCATCGATTTGCAAGTGAGAACCAAGGAAAACAGAAATCATCTATCTGGAAAAATAAAGCAGCGATTGCCTTTTTGATATTTGGTGGGCTACAATCAGTTCTCTACTATACAGAGATTACCTGGTTGCCAACCATTTCTCAATCAGTTGGCTTTAGTAAGGCAGAAGCAGGTCTAATGGCTGGTTTCTTCAATATGACAGCTATTCCCATGTCTATGATTATCCCAGCTGTTCTTTCCCGTCAGACAAAAGAAATGCGTCGAAATATCATGCTGGCTATTTCATCTGTTACCTTGCTTGGCTTGGTCATGATGGCATTGATTCCGACCAATCTCATTCTTTGGTCAGCACTTCACATTATTTTAAGTTTTTCAAATGCAGCGCTCTTCCCTTATATGATGTTGAGCTTTACTTTGAAAACAAGCAACAGCCAGGCTACTGCTCAGCTATCAGGAATGGTGCAGACAGGTGGCTATCTCATTGCAGCATTTGGACCAGGCCTTCTCGGTTATAGCTATCCAATCTTCGGAAACTGGATGCCATTGATTCTTGCTTTGGCTATCGTCACACTTGCCATGATGTGGACTATTGTTCTCATTGAAAGAGAAGATATTATCTTATAAAGTATAATCCCTTAAGAAGGCTGGCATTTTTCTGTGAAAATGGCAGAGCTTCTAAGGGATTTTTGGTCAAGTCATAACCACCCGTGAAAACGGGTGGCTTGTACACCGGCTATAAGCCGTTTCTCTCCAGCGACGTCTAAAGACGTTCGCTGAACTTCGTTCAGGTTAGTGCTATAATTACTTGACTAATGCCCGT
>NZ_JAOTGI010000022.1:0-33020 GCF_044427255.1 Streptococcus sp. 2021WUSS126
ACGGGCATTAGTCAAGTAATTATAGCACTAACCTGAACGAAGTTCAGCGAACGTCTTTAGACGTCGCTGGAGAGAAACGGCTTATAGCCGGTGTACAAGCCACCCGTTTTCACGGGTGGTTATGACTTCTAATATCATAACGTAACATAGCAATTCCATCTGTGACGGTTGACTCTACCAAGAGCAATTTCTTTTCTTCCAAAAGTGAGGCGAAAAGTGGAATACCGTCACCCAAAATAGTAGGAATAATCCCGATAATAAGGTGATCAATCACTCCCGCCTCTAAACAGTCCTGAACCAGACTTGCTCCACCAAACAACCAAATATCTCCACCTTCTTGAGAGCGAAGTTCCATAATCTCCCCGATGACGTCCCTTACGAAACGCACATTACCATAGTCCGTCTGCTCAGTATGACTCGCAACGATAAATTGCTTTTCCTGATGTCCATCAATCATTTCCAACGGACAAACTTCTAATGATTTTCTCCCCATTACAACTGTATCACAGTTGTTAAAGAAATTTTGATTATCAAACTGTAAGACCGTATCGTATTTATCGGTACCATGTCCTTCAATCCAATCGTAGCTTCCATCCTTACGTGCAATAAATCCATCTAAACTCATTGCAATATTTAACACCAATCGTCTCACAATTAACCTCATTTCATACCTTAGTGACAAACTATTATACCAGTCATTCTGCCTATTCTCAACCAAAAGTCCCTATAACTCCTCTTCCTTTGAATAGGACAATTATTCATTTCCTATACAGCAAAGAACATGATAAAAAGGTCCACTGGACCTTTTTATTTAGATTTGATATAGTTGATACCGTCTGCTTTAGGAGCGACTGCTTTACCAAAGAAAGCAGACAGGGCAATAACAGTAATCAAATATGGTGCAATTTGGAGATAAACCGTTGGAATATCTTTCAATCCTGGTAATTGTCCACCCACTACTGCCAAACTTTGCGAAAGACCGAAGAATAGACTGGCAAGCATAGCGCCAATTGGATTCCACTTACCGAAAATTACAGCTGCTAGAGCGATGAAACCCGAACCTACGATTGTTGTTGCAGAGAAGTTGATATTCACTGATTGAGCACTTACAGCTCCACCAACACCACCAAGGAAACCAGCAATCAACACACCTGCATAACGCATAGCGTAGACATTGATTCCCAAAGTATCCGCTGCCTGCGGATGTTCACCTACTGAGCGAAGGCGCAAACCGAACTTGGTTTTATAAAGGATGAACCAAGCAAGAAATGCTGTTGCAATAGCTACATAACCCATCAAGCTTGTATTTTTGAAGAAAATTTCACCAATGATGGGAATATCTGCCAAGATAGGGAATGAAAATTTACCAAATGATTCAGTAATACTATCAGTTTGACCCTTATTATAGATAACCTTGACTAGGAAAACTCCCAATGCTGGAGCCAAAAGGTTCAACACCGTACCTGAGACAACGTGGTCTGCACGGAAATTAATCGTCGCCATCGCATGAATAGCGGCAAAGATAACACCAGCAAGACCTCCTACAATAACAGCTAATAATGGAGTAGCATTACCAAATGTCCCTGCAAATTCGATATTGAAAACAACACCAGCAAAGGCACCGATAACCATGATTCCTTCTAGACCAACGTTTACAATACCACCGCGTTCAGAGAAAACTCCTCCAAGACTGGTAAAGATTAAGGGTGCTGAATAAATCAACATTTGCGAAATGAGTAAGGCAAGAATTGAAACATTCATCTTATTTCGCTCCTTTCGCTTTATTTCTAGATTTTAATAATTGTTCAAAAATAAATTTCACACCGATAAAGAAAATGATTGATGCAGTAACAACGTTGATCAATTCAGGTGGAATCTGTGCACGTACCATACCTGGGGCACCGACAGAAAGAACACCGAATAGAAAGGCAGCTAATGGAATACCTAACGGTGAATTAGAAGCTAAAAGCGCTACTGACATACCATTAAAACCAATATCCAAGTTACCGCTTTGAATGTAAACGTTTTGGAAAGTCCCCAAACCTTGGATAGCTCCCCCAAGACCCGCAAGAGCACCTGAAATAATCATAGATAGAATAATTGTACGTTTCGCAGACATACCCGCATAATCCGATGCTGTTGGGTTAAGCCCCACTGAGCGAATCTCAAAACCAAGAGTCGTTTTGGTCAATAAGAACCAAATCACAAAAACTGCAATAATGGCAAAGAAAATACCAATATTCATACGTGAGTTATCTGTCAATGCACGGAGCCACTCTGTTTGGTAAGACGCATTTGCTGACACGTTAACTGTCGAGTCTGTATTCTTCATCAAACTATCTGCAAATACATCACGAATGATATAATTACATGAATAGAGTAAGATGTAGTTCATCATAATCGTAACGATAACTTCACTTGTTCCCAAATAGGCACGTAGAATACCTGGAATAGCTCCAGCAATACCGCCTGCCAACATAGCAATCAAGACTGTTCCCAAAATCAAAACTGGACGTGGTAAGTCAGGATTCGCCAAGGCAAACCATCCAGCAAAAACCCAACCAACATAGGCCTGACCAGACAAACCAACGTTGAAGAAACCTGCACGACTAGCTACTGCGAAACCGAGAGCAGTGAAAACAAGTGGTGCCATTGCACGGAAAATTTCACCAATTGATTTGATATTACCAAAAGCTGAATAGAATAACTCTTCATAGCCCCAAATTGGATCGTAGCCAAAAACAAGCATGACAATCGCTCCAAGTAGGATACCACTGACCACAGCCATTAATGGAAGGGCCAAATTCTTATATTTATTAAGCATGTTCTTCTCCCTTCTCAATATGTCCACCTGCCATCAAGACACCTAACTCTTGTTTATTGGTCTTAGCAGGTTCAACAATACCATGGATGACACCATCATGGATAACAGCAATTCTATCTGATACATCCAAAATTTCATCCAATTCGAAGCTGACAACAAGAACAGCCTTACCCTTATCACGTTCTGCAATGAGACGCTTACGAATATACTCAATAGCACCAACGTCCAAACCGCGTGTTGGTTGGCTAACAATAAAAAGGTCTGGGTTGCGATCGATTTCACGCGCGATGATAGCTTTTTGCTGGTTACCACCTGAAAGAGCCTTGATTGGAACGAGTTCACTCGCCCCACGAACGTCAAATTCTTCCATTAACGCGCGTGCTTTTTCATTAATGATATTATAGTTCAAGATACCATTTTTTGAAATCGGTTCTTTATAGTAAGTTTGAAGCGCAAAGTTCTCAGCAACAGTCATCGGAAGAACGAGTCCATCGCGATGGCGATCTTCGGGAACGTGGCTCACTTGCATTTCTGTAATTTTACGTGGAGTTTTACCAACTACCTCCTCACCTTTGATAGTGATTGAGCCAGATTTTACCTTACGTAAGCCAGTGATTGCCTGAATCAACTCACTTTGACCGTTTCCGTCGATACCGGCAATACCAACAACCTCACCTGCTCGAACATCAAGCGACAAGCCCTTAACTGCTGGAATACCACGGTTTTCATTGACAACCAAATCCTTAATTGATAAAATGACTTCTTTAGGATTTGCTTCAACTTTCTCTGTTTTAAAGGAAACGGAACGTCCAACCATCCACTCAGCCAAATCTTGGTTTGTTGCTCCTTCAACGGCAACTGTTTCGATTGATTTACCTCGACGAATAACTGTTACACTATCGGCAACTGCACGAATTTCATCCAATTTGTGCGTAATCAAAATAATAGATTTACCTTCTTCAACCAAGGCTTTCATAATTTTCAAGAGCTCTGCAATTTCCGCAGGGGTCAATACAGCTGTCGGCTCATCAAAAATTAAAAGGTCGGCTCCACGGTAAAGTGTTTTAAGGATTTCTACACGTTGCTGTGCACCCACAGAAATATCTGCAACCTTTGCAGTTGGATCAACTTCAAGACCATACTTAGCAGAAAGTTCTTTTATTTCTGCGATAGCTTTTTTAAGGTCAATCACGCCACCTTTGGTAGTTTCAGAACCAAGAATGATATTCTCGGCAACTGTGAAAGCATCAACCAACATAAAATGTTGGTGCACCATACCAATACCCAATTGGGCAGCTTTGGATGGAGAGTCAATCTTCACGGATTGACCGTTGATAACAATTTCACCGCTTGTAGGTTCCAACAAGCCAGCAAGCATGTTCATCAGAGTAGATTTACCCGCACCATTCTCACCAAGAAGGGCATGGATTTCACCACGTCTGACATTCAAATTGATGTGGTCATTTGCTACAAATTCACCAAATATCTTAGTGATATTGCGCATTTCAATGACATAATCCTTAGTCATAATCTATTATCCTTTCTGACTATAGCCTTCTGAAAATTCTTCAGTACTACTTTGAGCACTTTAAAACTCTTCATCAACTATACCATTTTTGTCAGTAAAACCTACCATAGCTGATAGGCTTTACTGAGAAAAATCTCAGCCCGAAAACGGCGCCCCGTCGGGTCGCCGAATCGGAATTGTCAAAAAGAAATTCATTAAGGTTTTTCAGGAACTTCTACTTTGCCATCCAAAATTGCTTGTTTAGCATCTGCAACTGCTTTAGAAGCATCTTCTGAAAGGTTAGTTTCCGCCAATTCAACACCTTTATCTTTCAATGAGAATTGAAGTACTTTACCGCCAGGGAAATCACCTGCAGCTGCCTTAGTTGCAATATCTTTAACTGAAGTACCAACTTGTTTCAATGTTGAAGCCAATACAAAGTTAGAAGACTTACCATCTTTAGAAGTGTATGTACCTTCTGCTGATTGGTCACGGTCAACACCGATTACCCAAACTTTATCTGCTTCATTACGAGTTTCGTTTTCTGCTTTAGCAGCAGCAAATACACCGTTACCAGTACCACCAGAAGCGTGGAAGATAACATCTGCACCTGCAGCATATTGAGCAGCTGCAAGAGTTTGACCTTTGGCAGCATCACCAAATGAACCTGCATAGTCAACTGTAATCTTGATGTCTTTGTTTACAGACTTAGCACCAGCAACGAAACCAGCTTCAAAGCGATCGATGATAACACCTTCCATACCACCGATGAAACCTACGTGATTTGTTTTAGTTGATTTAGCTGCAGCAACACCAGCAAGATATGATGCTTCATGGTCTGCGAAACCTACGCTAACTACATTGTCTTGATCTGGAACAACACTATCCACGATTACATAGTGTGTATTAGGATTATTTGGTGCAACCTCAGCAATCGCACTCTCCAAGGCAAAACCAATACCGAACACAAGATTGTAACCACCAGCAACAGCTGAATCAAGGTTTGTGATATAATCTGATTCACTAGCTGATTGGAAGTAATCGTAGCCATTACCTTTGGAAAGACTAGCTGCTTTACCCCACTCTTGAAGACCTTCCCAAGCAGATTGGTTAAATGAACGGTCATCAACACCACCAATGTCAGTAACGATAGCAGCTTTCACAGATGTGTCCGCTGATGAAGATGCTTCTGAGCTACTGCTTTTTGAAGCACGGTTACCACATGCAGCCAAAGATACAGCCGCAACAGCTGCTAGACCAAGTCCTACAAGTTTCTTGTTCATTTCTGAACCCTCCTAAAAATCTTTTTGCAACTAAATTGTTGCATAGTAATATTGCTACAGTCAAATGACTGCCATACAGACTATGTTAAGTCTGTAAAGGAATATGGTAGTAATTCCCCGACTGTCGTCTCGACTGTCGATTTATCTTTAGCGACCAAGGTCACTTTTAAATCCTTATCAAAAAATTCTGCCATAACTTGGCGACAAGCTCCACAAGGAGATATTGGTTTTTCTGTTTTACCATAAATTACGATTTCAGAAAAATCTTTCACACCTTCAGAAATGGCCTTGAAAATAGCTGTCCTTTCAGCGCAATTGGTCAAACCAAAACTTGCATTTTCAATGTTTACACCTGTAAATATTTCCCCAGTCTTAGCTACAAGAACTGCACTAACTGGAAACTTTGAGTACGGTACGTATGCTTTTTGACTGTTTTTTACAGCTAATTCAATTAAATCAATAGTCTCCATCCGCCTGTGCTCCATTCATGATTGCCACGCCTGATGACGCACCAATACGAGACGCTCCTGCTTCGATAAAAGCAATAGCATCTTCATACGAACGTGCACCGCCAGAAGCCTTCACTCCCATGTCAGGACCTACTGTTTTTCTCATCAAGGCAACATCCGCTACTGTAGCACCACCTGTAGAAAATCCTGTAGATGTTTTAACATAGTCCGCACCAGCTTCTTGAGATAATTGACAAGCCTTCACTTTCTCATCGTCAGTAAGGAGACATGCTTCGATGATAACTTTGACTAGTTTATCACCACTTGCTTCTACAACAGCTTTAATATCCTCCAAAACCAAATCGTAATTTCCAGTTTTCAGAGCACCGATATTGATAACCATGTCAATCTCATCTGCTCCATTTGAAATTGCGTCTTTTGTTTCGAATGCTTTTACAGCAGGTGTGTTTGCTCCGAGAGGGAAACCAATAACCGTACAAACTTTTACATCACTATCTTTCAAGCTTTCAGCTGCTAAAGCAACCCAAGTTGGGTTAACACAGACACTTGCAAAATCATATTCTTTTGCTTCTGCTAAAATTTTTTCAACCTGCTCTTGTGTTGTCTCAGGTTTCAAGATTGTGTGGTCAATATATTTATTCAATTTCATAGCTTTCTCCGTACATTAAGAAATAATCTCGATGATTTCTTTCGTTTTTACACTTTCTTTATCTATTTTAACATTTTTTTGGAAATTTGTAAGCATGTTTTCCGAAATATTTTCATTGGCATAAATCGTTGCGATTTGCTCGCCTTTAGAAACAGCTTCCCCCACTTTCTTATGGAAAACAATACCTGTTTCATAATCTAAATTGTCAGTCTTGACTGCACGACCTGCACCAAGTTTCATTGCAAAGAGACCAAATTCCAAAGCAGGAAGCCCCACAATATAGCCATCCTCTTCCGCAAGAACTGGAACTTGCTGTGTAACCTGAACTGGGCGATATAAATCTTCTAAGTCACCACCTTGAGCACGGACCATCTCTTCAAATTTCTTCAATGCTGCACCATTGTCAATATGCTGGCGTACTTCTTCAATGCTTTTCTCAACATTAGCAAGCCCCAACATAATTTGGGCTAGTTCACAGATAAATTCGGTAACATCTTCTCGACCTTTACCCTGTAAAATTTCAATAGCCTCTAAAATTTCCAAACGATTTCCAATCGAAGTTCCAACTGGTTGAGACATGTCAGTCAAAACTGCAACTGTCTTACGCCCAACCGCCTTCCCAAGATCCACCATGGTTTGAGCTAGAACCCGTGCTTCTTCAACGGTCTTCATGAAGGCGCCTTCTCCCACTGTTACATCTAGAAGAATCGCATCCGCACCTGCGGCAATTTTCTTAGACATTACCGAGCTGGCAATCAGCGGAATAATGTCAACGGTTGCTGTCACGTCACGAAGGGCGTAGAGTAGTTTATCAGCTTTGACAAGATTATCTGACTGACCAATAACTGCAACACCAGTATCTTGAACTTGCTTGATGAAATCTGCTTGGCTAACTTCAATCTGGTATCCTTTGATTGACTCTAACTTATCCAAGGTTCCACCAGTATGACCAAGCCCACGACCACTCATCTTTGCAACTGGAATATCGAAACTTGCTACCAATGGCGCTAAGATGAGTGTAACCTTATCTCCGACACCACCTGTAGAATGCTTATCTACCTTGATGCCTGGGATTGCAGACAAATCAATCTGTTCACCCGTTGCAACCATGGACATTGTCAAATCAGAAATCTCACGTGTTGACATCCCTTTAAAATAAATCGCCATCGCCAAGGCTGACATTTGATAATCCGGTACTGTCCCAGCTACATATCCATCAATCAACCATTTGATTTCTTCAGACGATAGTTCTAAGCCATCACGCTTTTTTTGAATTAAATCAACTGCTCTCATTCTTTCACACTTTCAAGGATGTAGTAACCCTTATCTTTCTTTATAATCTGGCAGTTGCCGAACACCTCCTCCATCTTAGCTTTAGCACTCGGAGCACCTTGTTTCTTTTGAATGACAATGGACAAGGTTCCGTGTGCCTCTAAGCGTTGAAAGGCCCCAGCAATTACTTCATGTACAACCGATTTTCCGGCTCGAATAGGTGGATTTGAAACAATATGATTGAATGTTTCGTCCACGTTTTCGTAGATATTGGATTGATAAATTTTAGCGATAACACCATTCCTCTCTGCATTTTTTGTAGCTAAATCCAAAGCTCTGCTATTAATATCAATCAGTGTTGTCTTGGTGCTAAACACCTTAGCAAGTGTCAAACCAATTGGTCCATAACCACAGCCAACATCCAACACTGATGCCCCTTTTTCAAAATAAAGGGTTTTTAAAAGCACTTGACTACCATAATCAACCATCTTCTTGCTAAAAACACCTGCATCTGTCATGAAAGACATTGGGGTGTCTAGTAAGTTTACGTGGATTTCATGAATATCATGTGCTATTGTAGGATTTTTTTCGTAATACATATTGGACATGTACTTATTATAACATTTCCTAAAAACGTTTTCAAGAGTTTTTCTTACATGAAAAATATGATAAAATGAAATCGATATTGAAACGCTTACCTATAGGAAGAATTATGTATGAAAAATGAATTTTTAAATTTTGAACAAATTGACCGAGCCACTTGGCAACAACTACATCGTAAGACTACCATTCCACTTAGTCAAAGCGAACTAAATTCTATTAAAAGTTTTAACGACCGCATCCAATTACATGAGGTTTCTGACATCTATCTTCCTTTGGTTAATCTTATCCATATCTATCGGAAAGCACGCAAAGACCTAAATTTTACGAAGAGTTTATTTCTACAGAAAACTATCAAGCCTCAACCGTTTATCATTGGCGTTTCTGGAAGTGTTGCTGTCGGCAAATCAACAACTAGTAGATTGCTGCAAATTCTTATCGCTCGGACATTTAAACACGCCAAGGTTGAATTAGTGACAACGGATGGATTTCTCCATCCAAATGCGGTTTTAGAAGAACGGCAACTGTTAAATAAAAAGGGGTTTCCTGAGTCCTATGACATGGAGAAATTGATTGATTTCCTTGATAAGATAAAAAACGGCTACGACTGCCAAATTCCTGTCTATTCACATGAAATCTATGATATTGTCCCCAACAAAACTCAGGAGATTAAGTCTCCAGATTTCTTGATTGTTGAGGGAATCAATGTATTTCAAAATCCACAAAACCAGCGCCTCTATGTCAGTGATTATTTTGATTTGTCTATATACGTTGACGCTGATGTGGAACATATTGAAACCTGGTACTTGGAGCGATTCCAAAAATTGTTAACATTGGCAAAAAATGACCCTAACAACTATTACCATCGTTTTACCCAGATGACGTACCCTGAGATTCTATCTATTGCCCAGAATACTTGGAAAAACATTAATCTAGCTAACTTAGAAAAATTCATTGAACCAACCAGAAACCGTGCTGATATTATTCTTCATAAGGCCGAAAACCATGAGATTGATAAAATTTATCTAAAAAAATAAATTTCACTTGTCAAAAATACTCTTTTCAGATATAATGGTATAGTTAGTACAAGAAAGGGTGGAGGTGAAACCATTGGCAAACATTAAGTCAGCTATCAAACGCGCTGAATTGAACGTTAAACAAAACGAGAAAAACTCAGCACAAAAATCAGCTATGCGTACTGCAATCAAAGCATTTGAAGCTAACCCATCTGAAGAGCTTTTCCGTGCTGCTAGTTCAGCAATCGATAAAGCAGAAACTAAAGGTTTGATTCACAAAAACAAAGCAAGCCGCGATAAAGCACGTCTTGCATCAAAACTTGCTTAATTAAAAAAGAAACCTTTGGGTTTCCTTTTTTTTATTTTTTCCATCATAAGGATGCGGAACAAAGTGGATCAATTTTTCCCTCGATGAATAACATCATTAACTCGTCAACCACAAAGCCCTCACTAAGATTATACACCTAGTGAGGGCTTTATGTTCGTTTTCATTATTCTGTGGGTGAGGCGGAGTCATCATGGATGTCTTCCTCGCTCCCTATTTTTTTATTATTAGGGAAGAGCATGTTCCTTGTGATTCAAACTAATTCGTTAGAACCAATCTGCCAGTTCAAATGTATAGGTTTGATCATTATAATAGTACTGATACTCTCCTACATCGCCCAAAGCCTGAAAAATAGCATTATTTTCAGTAGAGGCCAATGTAATCATTTGTTGCATTGCTTCTGCTGTTCCAAATTGCAAGACTACTTTATCCGTACCTTGTAGTCGCTGATCAGTGATGGACTGTAAAACTGCAGCTTCATCAAAGCTTGTGAAATAGATTCCCTTTTGAACATAGTAATTCAATGAATTATCTGTGCACTTTGGATAGGTCAATGCTCTAGGTTCGTAATATTGTTCTTCTCCCCAGTAGTCGAGGAGGTCGGTATCAGCAATTCTACTTCTCTCTAAGATTTCATCAGGGACACATAGATAATCGTATGAAATATCTGTATGCGCTTCTCCACTTATAGCTTGATCAAAAACTGGGTCTCCCCAAGTCGTATCAACACCATAGTATTGTCCATTTATCTTGACCAGATTCCAAGCATGCCCAAACTCACCGTTTTGCCCATTTTTTGCAATCCCTGTAACATAAATACAATCAATGCCTGCTTTTTTACATAGATATTGGAAGGTGCGACTATAGCCGGCACAAACCGATTTCTTATCTAATAGCACGCTGGTAATTCCTTGACTTCTCCACGTGACAGATTTAGTCTGCAGGGCTTCAAGGTCGTAATCCGTTTGCTTTATAATCACCTCGTAAAAATATTTAACCTTCTCATAGTCCGACCCTTTTGGTGTCTGAGCAAGTATCTTATTCACTTCATCTTCTATTTTATTTTGTGTCGGAGATAAATCACTCGGATACACCGGCTCTTCTAAATCCAATATATCAATTCCACCAGCCATTGCTGCTTCATCTGTTAGCCAGTAAAATTCTGGATAATCATGGGCGACAGAAAAATAGACGCGCGAATATATTTCATCATTAACAGAATCAATATCGATCACTTGCATCCGCTTGCTGAGTCCATTAACAAATTGGAGATAGACACGACGTTCCTTATCAGTATCCAATTGTTGGTAGTAAAAATTTCCTTGAACCTCTTCTTTTAATGCTGTTAATTCTGCTTCTAGTTGCTTTTTTTCTTTAGAAAATTCAATTTTAGCTGCTTCCAAACGTTCACTTAAATTTTTCCCTCCTCCTGAACAAGCAGAAAGGACTGTCGCCGATAATAATATTGTTAAAATGCCACGAGAAACTTTCCTCATATTTACCCCCATTCTTGTTTAAGTATAACATAATTAGGAGGCATCTGACAAACTACACAAAACAAAAAGGGAGTGGAAAGAATTCAATAGATCGAAAAAGAGTTCCCCGAACTTCCAAACATTTAGGTTCGATTTTCTATGGTCACTTTCTTATTTTTAGGTGACCAGCTGAAACAGTTCCCCGAACTGTTTCACTCCACTGGACTATTTTGACATAAACTTCGTTTGTTTTATTTCCTCACTCAAACAGTCACTACTCTGACTGTTTGACCTCCCACCCCCGTATAGCTCCAAAGGTTCCCCGAACCTTTGGAGGCTGGAGATAGAGCGAACAGAGTTCGCTACAAAACTATCTGGGAGACAGTTGGAAGTTGGAAATAGAGCGAACTTTGAGAAGAAAGGCTGGACTTTTTACCCAGCCTCTAATCTTGATGAATGGTTAGTTATTTGGGTAAACGTACCTCAAAAATAGTTCCTTTCGGTTGGTTATCTCTCACAGAAATCTCACCATCTAAATTCTTAATAATTTGTTGAGCTAAAGATAAACCTAAACCAAATCCACCTTTTTGACGTGTTCTAGCCTTGTCAACTCGGTAAAAGCGATCAAAGATTTTCTTTTTATCGGCATCGCTGATTCCCAAACCATTGTCAATAACTGTAAAACAAACTAGTTTGTCCTTGATATTAGCTGCTATTTGAATTGTCCCATCATCATCGGTATACTTCATGGCATTGTCAAATAAAATGGTAAGCAACTGTTTAATCAGGACCTTATCTGTTCGAATCGGCTGATGAATCAAATTATTAACTGCTAGTATTTTTCCATTCTCTTCGGCAATCATAAGGTAATTAGCAAAGATTTCATCAAAATAGTTCGGTTGGACATCGATCATATCGACTTTTAAGCCATCATCACGACGAGCTAAATTAAGTAAATTTGTTGTCAATAGTCGCATATTTCGCACTTCTTCCAAACTAGATCCGATACTTTCACTACTTTCCAAAATAGTTGTCTCGGGATGACGAAATAGACTTTCCAGGCGATTTTGAAGAACTGCCAACGGTGTGCGTAACTCATGACTAGCATTTTCAACAAAGTCTTTTTGTTTTTGATAACTGATTAGGATTGGACGCATGCTAATATTCGATAGGTAAATACTTGCTAGTATAGAAATCAACCAAGCTGATACCATAACAATAGCAACTGTCGATTCATAGCTCTCAATGGAAGATTTAATTTGGCTGACATTCACCAAAATTGTCGCATATTTTATATCATAGGACGAATAATAACCTAGTTCATCTGTAGCCAGCCCAATCGTTATATAGCGATAATCTTCAGACATACCAAAACTTGATTCAACCGTAGTTTCCTTAATTTCACCCAATTTTTCCTTGTCTAATGATAGGTCGGCCAAACCAGTAAAAGTATCTGGATTAATCATCTCTCCGCTTTTACTATAGAGTAAAACATGAGTATTGGCACCTAATCTCAGCTGATCTCCAGCTCTAGTATTTTTTTGATTTTTAGGAACAGACATGCTATCTGAACTAGAGCTCGTAGTTTCTTCACCAGTTGGACTATCTTGAAGGATAAATACAGAATTGGGCTCATAGGTTCTTGCGATTGCAAAACCAACAGCCAGCGCTGGTTCTTTCTTAATGCGTTTCAAGGTGTTATCTGAATTTTGGTACATAGTTGAACGCATTAATTGAAAAATGATGGCTGTCATTAAACCAAAAATCAGAGTAAATACTGCAAAATAACGGATAAAGAAAGAAAATTTATCCGTGTACATTAATTTTTTAAATCGCTTAGGCATTTTTTAGAATGTATCCGACACTACGCAGGGTTTGAAGATTTTCCCCAAAAGTCGTTCCTTTCAACTTTTTCCTAATTTTAGAAACATATACTTCTACTACTGAAATTGTAGTATCACTGTCAAAGCCCCAAATACGGTCAAAAATTTGTGTTTTTGGCAAAATAACATTTTGGTTTTGCAAGAAATAAACTAGTAGGTCAAATTCTTTTCCTAGCAGTTCAACTTCTTCGCCATTTACCATCGTCATATTTGTAGATAGGTCAACTGTCACATCTCCAAAGGTTAGTGTATTTTCATTAAACTTGCCCGCTCGTTTTAATAGAGCTTGAATTCGCATCTTCAATTCTTCTAAATAAAACGGTTTTGTCAAGTAGTCATCAGCTCCCAATTCAAAACCATGACCTTTATCCTCTAGACTTTCCTTGGCTGTGGTAATCAGAACTGGTGTCGTAACCCCCTTTTCACGTAACTCTTTCAAGACTTGAAAGCCATCTTTGTCAGGCAACATCAAATCCAAAAGAATCAAATCATAAACGCCTGTTTCCGCCTCATAAACGCCCTCCTCACCATCAAAAACCTGCATAACATCTGCAAAATCATCTAAGAAATCGAAAACAGAATTTGATAGACTTAAATCATCTTCCACTAACAATATTTTAATCATCATACACTTCCTTACATTTCGGTTTAATAAATAAACCAAAGACCTGGGACAGGTCACGGTCTTTAAGAGAAATGGTTAGATAAAGTACTACTATGACCATCTGAAAAATGAATGATAAGGTAGTCTTTATCTAACTATTTATTGATACGAGTTCATTATATCATGGAATAAGTAAAAATCGAAATCTCAATATTTATTGATTAGAAGAACTACTATCTCCTGAAATTTGAGATTTAATTTCTTGATTCCTCTTTTTTAAAGCATTCACTTCATCAGAAGAAGTACTCGAGTTTGACTGGGTTGCTCCACTTGTTGCATCAGGAGGGGTTGTACCTTGGCTAGGGCCTCCTTGACCTGGTGGCATACCTTGAGGTGCTCCACCCTGTCCTGGTGGCATACCTTGGGTATTCGCAGATGCGGCTACCTGTCCATTCGTTGCTGCAGAATTATTTTGCGCCAAACTTGCCTGACTTTGTGTTGAAACTCCTGCTGAGCTTTTAGAAATACTCATTCCCCCTGCAAAGCCCAAGGTAGCAGCTGAAATAGCAACAGCAGCTAGTACTGTTTTTGACTGTGACTTAAATTGATTAATAAATGACATGAAATTCCCCTTTTCAATAGAATATTATCAGAATGAGACCCGTTAAATAACTCCTCTTTACCTGATGATAATAGTATAGTATTGAAAACTTAAAACAAGCTAAAGAAATTCAGCATTTTTTATAAAAGTCCATTACACAAAAAGAAGCCCTCTCGGACTTCTGAATTACAACTCTGTAATATCACCTGTGCGTAGATAAACAACCCACTCACAAATATTTTTAGCATAATCACCGACACGTTCCAAGTAGGTTAACACTTGGTAATAGTCGCGACCAGCAACCAAGGATTCTGGATTCTTCTTGATTTCTTCCGTTGTCAATTCTTGAATAGTTGAATAGAATTCATTGACAACCTCATCACGTGCTGCTACTTCATAAGCGCGCTCCATGTCAGCATCACCTAAGTAAAGTTCCAATGTTTCTTCTACTAATTGACGAACTTCACGTCCCATTTTCTTGATTTCTTCTTCAACTACTGGGATGCGAACTTCTCCCTTCATACGAATAGCAGCTTTTGCGATCGAAACTGCGTGGTCTCCCATACGTTCTAAGTCACTTGTTGCTTTCAAGACAGTGATTACTCGACGTAAATCTGTAGAAACTGGTTGTTGCAAAGCAATAATCTCTAAAGATTTCTTTTCGAGTTTAATTTCAAAATCATTGATTTTTTTATCGGCTTCGATCACTTCTTTAGCCAATTCACGATCATGAGTTGTAAAGGCACGAACAGCATTATTAATTTGAGCCAAAACTTCATTTCCCATCGCGTAAAATTGATTGTGAAGTTTTCCTAATTCTTCTTCAAACTGCGCTCTTAACATATAAACCTCTTTTCTTTTTAACAGGCCTAACCAAACTTACCTGTAATATAATCTTCTGTCTCTTTGTTTGCAGGGTTCATGAACATTTCTTTTGTCAAATTGTATTCTATCAAATCGCCATCAAGGAAGAAACCTGTTCGATCTGAAATACGTGATGCCTGTTGCATAGAACGTGTTACTAGCACCATTGTATACTTATCTTTCAGACCATAAAGTGTGTCCTCAATTTTACCAGCCGAGATTGGGTCAAGGGCTGAAGTTGGCTCATCCAACAAAATAATTTTTGGGCTTGTCGCCAATACGCGGGCCACACATACACGTTGCTGCTGACCACCTGAAAGTCCAACTGCCGAGTCATGCAAGCGATCTTTCACTTCATTCCAAATAGAAGCACCAATCAAGGAACGCTCAACTGCTTCGTCCAAGACCTGCTTGTCCTTGATACCGTTAATACGTAAACCATAAACGACATTCTCGTAGATAGACATAGGGAATGGGTTTGGTTGTTGGAAGACCATACCGATTTCCTTACGAAGATCAACAGTATCCGTACGAGGACTGTATATGTTTTTTCCGTTGTAATCAATCGCACCTGTCAATGTTACCTCTGGGTTTAAATCTCCCATACGGTTAATAGAACGCAAGAGGGTTGACTTACCAGAACCAGATGGTCCAATCAAAGCAGTAATTTCATTTGGATAGAAATCGATTGACACATTATTCAAGGCTTTTTTCTTGTTATAGTAAACAGACAAATCTTTTACTTGTAAAATAGGTGATGTCATTTGTTCCCTTTCTATCCAAAATGTCCTGAAACGTAGTCACTAGTTGACTTGAGTTTTGCATTCTGGAAGACGTTTGCTGTCTTATCATATTCAATCAAGTCACCCAGATAGAAGAAAGCTGTGTAATCACTTGCACGAGCTGCTTGTTGCATATTGTGCGTAACAATGATAATGGTGTAGTCCTTCTTCAATTCAAACATAGTTTCTTCTAACTGCATAGTCGCAAT
Organism: Streptococcus sp. 2021WUSS126; assembly: GCF_044427255.1. NCBI lineage: Bacteria > Bacillati > Bacillota > Bacilli > Lactobacillales > Streptococcaceae > Streptococcus > Streptococcus sp. 2021WUSS126. The sequence continues at coordinate 16,365 of NZ_JAOTGI010000022.1, forward strand.
CGGGTCCAAGGCTGATGCAGGCTCATCCATAAGCAAGATTTGTGGTTTTACAGAGATAGCTCGTGCAATACACAAACGCTGTTGCTGTCCACCTGATAAGGTAAAGGCTGACTTGTGCAAGTCATCTTTTACCTGATCCCAAAGGGCTGCTTGTTTCAGAGAAGTTTCAACAATCTCATCCAAAACCTGCTTATCTTTCAAGCCTGCACGTTCATGTGCGAATGTGATGTTACGATAAATAGATTTTGCAAATGGGTTGGGACGTTGGAATACCATTCCGATATGCTTACGAATTTCGTAAACGTTCATATCTGGTCTGTTGATATCGATTCCTTCATAAAGAATTTGACCGGTTACCTTAGCAATATCAATAGTATCATTCATACGATTAAGACTGCGAAGATAGGTTGATTTCCCACACCCTGATGGTCCAATCAAGGCTGTAATTTTATTTTTTTCGAACTGCATATCAATGCCCTTGATCGCTTCATTTTTACCATAGTAAACATGAACATCTTTTGTCGAAAGGGCGATATTCTCCTCTGGAAAAGTAATGATATGGCGTTCATTCCAGTTGTAATCTGCCATTTTTTCTCCTTATAAGTCAGACTTCTAGGCTGCTGAAGTCATTTTCGCATGAAGTTTCTTACCGATATATCGTGCAGAAAGGTTGAAAATCAAGATGAAAACCAAGAGAATAGCTGCTGAACCAGCAGAAACTTGGGTTGCATCTGGGATTGTCCCTTCGCTGTTTACCTTCCAGATATGAACCGCAAGGGTTTCTGATTGACGGAAGATAGAAATCGGACTAGTAACACTCAATGGATTCCAGTTTGACCAGTCAAGAGCTGGAGCTGACTGACCAGCCGTGTAGATAAGAGCTGCTGCCTCACCGAAGATACGACCAGATGCCAAGACGATACCTGTTACAATCCCTGGAAGTGCTTCTGGAATAACAACATGGAGAACAGTTTCCCAACGTGATAAACCAAGAGCCAATCCTGCTTCACGTTGTGTATGGTGAACATGACGAAGGCTGTCCTCTACGTTACGCGTCATCTGTGGTAAGTTGAAGACTGTAAGAGCCAAGGCACCTGATAAGATAGAAAAACCGTACTCAAACTGAACAACGAAAATCAAGTAACCAAACAAACCAACGACAACGGACGGTAGGGATGACAAAATCTCAATACAGGTACGGATAAAGTTCGTCAATGGACCTTTTTTAGCATATTCAGCCAAATAAATACCTGCCCCGGTTGACAAGGGAACAGAAATTAAGAGCGTTACAACCAATAGGAAGAATGAGTTGTAGAGCTGAATTCCAATACCACCACCAGCTTTGTAAGATGAAGATTTACTTGTCAAAAAATCCCAACTTACATGTGGCAGACCACGTAGCAAGATGTAAAGAATCAGTGACGTCAAGATAACGACAATCACACCAGCGATTGAGTAAAGAATACCAGTCGCCAATTTATCAAATTTTTTAGCGTGCATAGTTTTTCTTACCCTCTCTCGTAATAAATTTCATAATCATGTTAAAGATAAGGCTCATCAAGAGCAAGACTAGGGCCAAGGACCATAGGACGTTGTTCTGAACAGTTCCCATAACCGTATTACCAATACCCATTGTCAAAACAGAAGTCAAAGTCGCTGCTGGCGTTGTCAAGGAAGTCGGGATAACTGCAGAGTTCCCCACTACCATCTGAATCGCCAAGGCTTCACCAAAGGCACGCGCCATACCAAAGATAACAGCCGTAAAAATACCTGGCTTAGCTGCGTTCAAAATAACACGCCAAATTGTCTGCCAGCGAGTGGCTCCCATAGCCAAACTTGCTTCGCGGTAGTGACGAGGTACTGCACGCAAACTGTCAACCGTCATAAAGGTTACTGTTGGCAAAATCATAACGAAAAGTACAAATACACCCGACAAGATACCAAAACCTGTTCCACCGAAAATTGAACGTACAAATGGTACAACTACTTGCAAACCAATGAAACCATATACAACCGATGGAATACCAACCAAAAGTTCGATAACAGGTTGTAAGATTTTTGCACCACGTTTTGGTGATATTTCTGTCATGAAGACTGCTGCACCGATTGCGATAGGTGTCGCAACAACAGCTGACAGAATCGTAACAATGAAAGAACCTGAAATCATTGGCAGGGCACCAAATATTTTCGAGCTTGGTTCCCACTTGCTTCCAAATAAGAAATCAGTGATGCTCACACCGTCAACAAAGAAAGTTGATAATCCACGCTGCGCAACGAAAATCAAAATCATTGCAACAATAAAGACAATCAATGATAGACAAAGGAATGTAATTACCTTACCAAACTTCTCTAATCGAGAATTTTTAGATGGAGACGATAACTCTTTTGCTAGTTGTTCGTTTTTCATGCTTACTCCTTCTCAGTCACCGTGCCATCAGCACTTTTCACAACTTTCATATCGTTGATAGAAATGTACCCCATACTTTCAACGATACCATTTTGAACTTCATCTGACATCATGTAATCTAAAAATTCTTCTGTCAAATCAGTCGCTTTTCCCATCGTATACATATGCTCATAGGACCAAATTGGCCAATCATTTGTTGCTACATTTTCAGCAGTTGGTTCAAAACCGTTTAGCTTAATTGTTTTAACGGAATCATCTATATAAGCAAATGATAGGTAGGAAATTGCACCTGGTGTCTGAGCAACAATAGATTTTACCATACCGTTAGAATCTTGTTCTTGACTCTGAGCTGCGGTTTGTCCATCCATGATAACACTATCAAAGGTCGCACGTGAACCTGAACTAGCTGCACGGTTAATGATTGAAATTTCCAAATCCTTACCACCCAGTTCTTTCCAGTTGGTAATCTCACCAGTAAAAATTTTACGCAGATCTTCTGTAGTAATATCTTTAACCGATACTTGCTCATTTACAATAACGGCCAAACCAGCTACTGCTACTTGATGGTCAACAAGTTTACTTGCATCAATACCATCTTTTTCCTCAGCAAATACGTCAGAGTTACCAATCTGAACAGCTCCAGACTGAACTTGTGACAAGCCAGTACCTGATCCTCCACCCTGAACGTTGATGGATTTACCGATATTGACACTACCAAATTCATCTGCTGCTGCCTCAACAAGTGGTTGAAGCGCTGTCGAACCTACGGCTGTAATAGACTCTCCTCGATCGATCCAAGAAGAACAACCAGAAAGAGCCATACTACTCAAAAGAAACAAAGCTGCAATTCCAAGCTTCTGCTTTTTTTTCATTTCGTTTTTTCCTTTACATTTTTCAGTGGAATCTCCTAAAATTAACTCTGTATTTTACATAGAATTTACAAGATATTTCCACTCATCCACTATATCATATAAAAAGACAAGTTGCAAAAAAAATTTGCTGATTTATTTTAAAATCTCAACCCTTTTGGAAAGCCATTTTTAAGCGTTCCAGATACAATTTTTGCGAAACCAAGACCGTTCCCCTGAACTGCTACCTGATACCAGCCATTAGCTAAATCCTTGGACACAACTATTGTATGCCCAGCAGTATAGGACGAGAATTCTTCTAAGCTGATTTCCACTCGATTTTTAACCTCCGAACTATGGAGTGCTAGACCTAAAGCAAAACTTGGTTCAAATCTTTTTTTCTTAAACGTCCCCAAGTGAAGGCCATTTCGAGCAATCTTTACTTTTGATAAATCAGGAAGGCCGTGTGGCAGTAAATAGAGATTGTCGCCAAAAACCTGCAGTAAACCATTCACTTGAACCCTTAAATGCTTCTGTTCAAATTCTTTCCAGAGAGCTTGCTGTTCTCTATTCAAATTGGATTTTCCTGGTTTTAATTTTTTCTGACTGGCTTCCCCTAGAAATCTAAATTTGGCAACGAACTGACCTTCTCCTGCAAAATGGTGGGGATACATACGAACAACTTCTGTATAGCCGATTCCTTCTACCATTCCATTGATTTTAGGAATGTCTATAAGTTCCAAATCATATCGTTCTAAGAGCCAAGTCACTACTTCTTCATTTTCCTCTGGTGCCCAAGTGCAAGTAGAATAAATCAATTGACCATCTGGAGCCAACATGTTCAAGGCCGATTCTAAAATCTCTCTTTGTAAGCTTGCACATTGTGCTGGATAATGTTTGGACCAATATTGAATCGCATCGGGGTCTTTTCGAAACATCCCTTCACCTGAACAGGGAGCATCTAGGACAATCATATCGAAATATCCTGGAAAGACCTTTTCCAAGCGGTCTGCTGATTCATTTGTTACAACAACATTCCTCGCTCCGAAACGCTCAATATTTTCAGCCAAGATTTTTGCTCGTTTGTTGGAAATTTCATTACTAACCAAGAGCCCTGTATTTTCTAAGTATGAAAGCAAGTGAGTAGACTTTCCTCCCGGCGCTGCTGCCAAGTCCAATACTTTCATCCCTTTTTCCGGAGCTGCAATCTGACCGACAACCTGTGCAGCTGGCTCTTGTGAGTAGACTAAGCCAGTTACATGTTCTGGAGACTTTCCTGAGACCTTACCATAGTATGACCAAGTCATATTAGGGATTGGTTGCTCAAAGTCCAATTGGCTTTCTTTAAGAGGATTTGTGCGAAATCCTGAGATTGGGTCTTGTTCGAAACTCTCAAAAAATGCTTGGGCTTCACTACCAAGCAAATGATTATATTTATCTATAAAATCCTGTGGCAATTGCATTAGAATATATACCCCTTCACTTCCTCAAGATGGGATTCTGATACTAGCATGACAAACTCTCGTTTATCATAGGCCAGACTCGGACCATCAAAACTTAACATGACTAAACCTAAAGAGGAACCAATAATACTGGCTGCTGCGTAGTCCCATGGACACAGATAAGAAGCATAGGCAAATAATCTTCCTTCCAGAACGTGGGCGAAACCAATTCCAGCACTTCCTACAGATCTTGTACCTAAACTTTGATTTGCTAATTCTGCCACTCCATGTGCATTGGCTGCATACAACTGTGCATTGATTCCTATCAAACTCTGGCGAAGAGGGCGCAGCTCTGGTTTCTTTAAGCGTTCTTGATTGCAATAAACAGGGAACGAATCTCCTCCATGGAAAAGTTTGTCTCGCATGACATCATAAATGATACCGAACTTTCCTACTCCATTTTCAAAATAAGCCACCATAATGGCAAAATCAGTTTTCTGAGCAATAAAATTTGTGGTGCCATCAATTGGATCAATAACCCAAACATTTCCCTCATGAATAGAAGAAACGTCTCCACCTTCCTCACCTAAAATCCCATCACCTTGATAGCGAGATTGAATCTGTTGAGTCAGCATTTCTTGCACTTGTTTATCAAGGTGCGTTACCAAGTCTGTAAAGTCACCCTTTTCTTCAATCTGAAGATCATCATGTAGATGCTGTCGGAGAAAATTTCCAGCCTCCAGGACAATCGTTTGGGCAAAGTGATACTTAGTTTCCAAAACGAATAACTCCTTTCCCCTTATCTCGAGCAGCCTTAACAACTCGATAGGTTGAATAACCAGAAACTGCTTCAAAGTCACGATCAATTTGACGTTCCTGTCCCTTACTTTTAACAACATCTTTAAAGCTTTTATAACTAGCTAATATAGCTACCGCATCTGCTCCTTTTTCATAAGCCGCCTCCACCTGATTCAAAAAAGAAAGCACGGAGGAAATCTCCTCTGTGCTCCACGAAAAATCAAGTGGATATGAATAATTTTTGTTCATATCTTTTATCTTTCTTATCCTATTTCTGCTCTCAATGTAGCATTTTTTAGTTCTTGTTTGCGGTACTTCCGCGGAAGAAATGCACGAATTTCATCTTCGTTAAAACCAATCTGCATCCGCTTCTCATCCAAAATAATCGGACGCCGTAAGAGACTCGGATAGGTTTCGATTAACCCAATAAGCTGCTTCACAGAAAGCTCATCAACATCAATATCTAGTTTCTGAAAAACTTTTGAACGGGTAGAAATCAAGTCATCTGTCCCATTTTCTGTCAATGCTAAAATGTTCTTTAATTCCTCAGCAGTTAGAGGGCTAGTCATAATATTGTGCTCAATAAAAGGGACTTCGTGGCTTGTCAGCCAAGCACGAGCTTTACGACAACTGGTACAACTCGGTGACAAAAATAAAGTAATCATGTCTTCCATCCCCTCTAAAAACATTTTTCTTCTTATCATTATACTCTAACTTAAAAGAGTTTTCAATAGTAAATCTAATCTCTTCCCTGTAATTCACCTAATTTTTCTAAAGATTCTATTTTTTTCTCTAAGCGTAATAATGTTTCGTTTTGTTCATCAATTTTTGCCATCAAGGTATCCAACTTCGTTTCTCGCTCTGTTTCAGAGAAAAAACGAGTTATTGTGGAGGTAACCATACCAAAAGTACAAATACCAACCAACATCAAGAGGATGGCTATAATTTTAGAAATCGTATCTTGGGGGACAATATCTCCATACCCTACAGTTGTCATCGTTACAATGGACCACCAAAGTGCATCGAAGAATGATTTTCCTTCAATCACTGATAATAAGACACTTGAAACTAGCACTGCTGAGCTATTTAGCATCAATACCTTGGATAAACTGTTGGTATGCAAAAGCTTGTTGATTGTATCCCAGAATCGATTAGACAGGGCAAATATTCTCGTTACTTTGACTAATCTGAAGAGTCGTGCAAGTCTTCCCAAGCGAAGAAAACTGAAGAATGAATCAAATGGAATAATGGCAATTAATTCCAAGATATGCCCCTGTACATATTCAAGTATGTCATCCGCATAATAAAGCTGAGCAAAATAATCGCAGACAAAAATAAACCACAGGAGCCAATCCAGTACCCGATAGCCACTAGAATTGGCAATACTAGCATCCATTAATTCAAGTACGATAAGAAATACATAGACTACAGCTATGTAGGTCATAGCCTTCTCATAAAAAGGATGACGAATTAATCGTTTAAGCATGTTTTCCCCATTGCAAGGCAAATTCCTCATCAGATTTCATCTGCTCCATCAAACCTTCAATCCCATCAAATTTGACCATATCTCGAATTTTTTCAAGCCAAAAAATAGTTATTTTTTCTCCGTAGATAAAGCGGTCAAACCCAAAAATATGGGCTTCTATCCGCATCTCAGTTCCATCAAAGGTCACATTTTTCCCAACGCTTGTCATAGCTCGATAGCGTTTCCCATCTACTTCGACATCAGCGACGTAGACTCCCTCAGATGGTAAATGGACACGGTCAAAAGGAGCCAGATTTGCAGTCGGATAACCAATAGTGCGCCCTCTGGCATCTCCATGAACAACAATTCCCTCCGTCATAAATGGATAACCTAAAAGTTGATTAGCTAGAGAGACATCCCCTGACTGGATAGCCTGACGAATGCGAGTTGAAGAAACTTTCTCTCCGCCCAGGCTCACTTCACTTACAATTTCTACCTGTCCATCAAATAGCTCTGTCAAATCTTTGACATCTGCTCTGCAATTCCCAAAATGATAATCAAATCCAGCAACTAAGACTTGTGCATTCAACCCCTTAACATACCGCTCAATAAATTCTTCTGGAGTATTACTGGCAAATTCGCTAGTAAATGGCGTCATTACCAGTTGATCTACACCATATTTCTCCAATAACTGATGACGCTGTTCCTGGCTTGTCAAATGCAGTAAAAGTTCTGGGCTAAAGCGAGAAAAAGCCAACCGAGGTGACTCTGGAAAGGTCAAAATAGTTACTATCAAACCTTGCTCATCTGCTACTTTCCTTGCTCGATCAAGTAAAGCTTTGTGCCCAAGATGAATCCCATCAAAGTAGCCTAGTACTAAAACCGTCGGCTCCTCTTGATTCAATTCACTATAATGTTTAATTGTTCTAATGTTCATGTTTTCTATTTTATCACAGTTATTGAGAAATTTCTTAGACCAAAACCTTGCTTGGTTTATACAGCTGGTCGCGTTTTTCAAAAATAGCAATCAACTGACCATCATGAAAGCCTGCTAAACGCTCTGCTTCTGCATTCAATTCTACAAATCGACCAAATGTAGCATCTAGCACCTGTTCTTCATTCAATTCAATAACAGGTAAATCCCCGATACCACATTCAATAGGTTGGAGAAATGAAAAATCATTTTCTGCTACCAGTAAAGAAATTTCTTCCAAAGTCAAGGCGTCCGCTAGGTCCATTCCTGCTGAACCAGTTCGTTCCAATTTAGACATGTGGCTGGCGTAGCCTAACTTAGCCCCTAAGTCAACAGAAAGAGTACGGACATAGGTGCCCTTTCCACAACGAACTCGGAAGGTAAATCGTGCACAATCATCTGCCGATTCAATAGGACTGGTACGTTCAAAACCATATATGTCAATTTGGCGTTGGGGACGTTCGACTTCTTCACCCGCCCGTGCGTATTCGTATAACTTGCGACCATTTACTTTAACGGCGGAATACATAGGCGGAATCTGGGTAATAGTACCGACAAAACTAGCCATAGCCTCATCAACTACCTGCTCTGCTATGTCCAAAACCGGTGTCCGCTCAACAAGGTCGCCAGATGCATCTTCTGTCGTGGTCGAGTAGCCAATGGTAATCTCCCCCTCGTAGATTTTCCCCTCGTCCTGCATAAACTCAATCATACGAGTAGCCTTGCCGACTGCAATTGGCAGAACCCCTGTCACATCTGGATCTAGCGTCCCACCGTGTCCAATCTTCTTCTCCTGCAGAATCTTTCGGAGTTTAAAAACTGCATCATGCGAGGTCATCCCCGCCTCTTTTTTTAAATTAATAATTCCTGAAATCATGTTCTCATTATAACACAAAGGACCGCTCTTGTGGGCGGTCCGGTTGGATTAAATTTCCCGATGAAAATCGCTGTCAATTTCAAAAAATGGTTGGATATTTTGGACGTATTCCAAGACGCCTTGAAACTCTCCCTGGTCATCACGCACGGCCTTATAGACCACATAGACAAACTTGCCCATGCTCTCGGACCTGAACCACATGGTCACCTGGTCTTTTTGCCCTGTGCGGAGCAATTCAAAAATCTTCTTGACCTTGTCTAAGATTTTGGGTGGATGGCAGAGCTCCACATGACGTCCAATCTGACTCGGAGTACGTTTGAAAATCATGTCTTCAACAGGGTGGCTGTCATTATAATATTGGAAAATGCCATCATGTTCATTGCTATCTTCCTAGTAATCCATCCAATATTTCAATCAATTTTTCTTTTTCCTGACTCTCATTTGTTTTAAACCTGATTAGGGGGATGTCGCATTTTTTCAAAATGTTATCCTTCATAATATCACGTTCAAACTGCTTAGAATTACCTTTGTGGAATGCATATCCATCTACTTCTACAGCTAGTACAGGTGCTTTGGTAAGTCTATTGATTATCAAAAAATCAAGGTGCGTATTTCCATGCCTTGCATACTTCGCTTCCACTTCTGTTAGTCGAGTAAAATCCTTCACAAGATTATGCAGTTTATAGTCATGTATAACATCTAGACTATTATATTTTTCATCGCTCATAAATACTTCCCTAATCCGATGATACATTAAATTCTCAGAATCATATCGCGATATCCGTTTTCGTTTTCTAAAATATTCCTCCTTTTCTTGCTCATACTGTTTGTATAAGTAATCGAAGATGGAATATACAGGGCTCTCTCTTACTTCAAAATTATTATATTGTATATATCCCAATAAATCACTAATATTTTTATCTAATGATTGCTCATTCCCAGTCATGACAAGAAATAATTTATTTTTAGCTCTTGATATCGCCACATTTAGTAAGTACGGATCATCCGTAAAACGTGTTATGCTGTTATCAACCGTGGAGATGATTATCGTATCTTTTTCTTTTCCCTGAAACTTATGGACTGTATCGCTTTCCAAATCATCAATTTGCTCTTGCAACTTCTCTTTCTGCTTTCGATAAGGCGTGACAACTCCTGTCCGCTCCCGATAGATTTCATAATTTGGAATAACATCTTTCAGAATTATATCAATCTCTCTCTGACTATAGTGATCACGAGCGTGATTTCCCTTAGGTGTTCTAATAGCCTGAAGAACATCTTTTTCCCCTTTATCACCTGTCATAATCACTAAGTCACCATTATAAAACTTTTGATTGCAGAAATTGATAATTTTGGGATGACATCTATAATGCTCTCGTAATAGCGTTTCTGGAATATTCGGAATCACTTTTAGTACCGATTGAAGAAAACTGTTTGTGTATTCATAACCACTATGAACACCGTATTTATGGAAAAGCTGAGCACTACTTTCTTTGACATCTTTTGTGACAATATGCGGTAGCTGTTTACTATCTCCAACAACTACAACATTTTTAGCACAGGATAATGCTAGTGCCCCAGTTGTAATATCCACTTGTGAGGCTTCATCTATGATTAAATAATCATAGGTAATATTCTTTCCTAAACTTGTTGTTGATGAAAATGTTGTACTAAGAACAATAGGATATTCTAGAATAACTCGTTTCGATTGTTCCCTTAAATCTTCCTTTGTAAACTGTACTCTATTTCTTCCATTCCCATACTTACTAACTAGAAAATTTTTGAAAATCTTTGATGAATCACTGGTCAAATTGTTTAAAACTTCTGTACCATTTAAGTGAACCAATTCTTCTTGAAGAGTTTCTAATTTATTCCTTATTTCTGTTTGTTTATGCTGGTAAAATAGGTTCTGAAATTGTATTGTCAAATCAGATAATTCTTGTTTATAAAGTTCCCAGTTTTTAACACCATATAATAAAAAGTTTTTTATCTTAAAAATTAAACCTAACCTTTTATTCTTTTTATAGAATTCCTCAAATTCATTCCAAAGCTTAAATAACTTCTTAGCAGAATATAGGTTTAATTCTATAGGCGATATATCTATGTGCTCAAAAAAATCCTTGAAATGATGATATTCCGTTTCTAGTTCTGAGAGTTCTTGTCTCAGATTAGCCATTTCTTCCTGAATTTCAAAAATACGAGGAAGCCTACGAATCTTTTCATTTAATTCCTTATCAAGACTTTCCATACCATTATCTTTTAATCTCCAAGAAGAAAAATCAGGGTACATACTATACTGATTGAGAATAAAATTATTTTTATTTTTTTCACTTCCAAGGTAAGCCACGGGAAAGTCAAGACCATAGTTCTTCAGTTTTTCGTAAATATTATCAATGGCTGCATTATTATTAGAAACAATTAGAACCGTCTTATTCCGTATCACTATATTAGCTATAATATTCAGAATCGTTTGTGTCTTACCAGTTCCAGGAGGTCCTTGAATGACACTAAATTGATTTATTAAGGCATTTTTTGTTGCTTTATATTGACTATTATTGCAACCAAAAGGGAAAATCAGTTCCCCATGAAGCGGCAAGTTATTCTTCTTACTGGGACTTAGATAGCTCGCTAAAGCAACTGTTTTGTCTACGTAATCCAATTCCTCATACCTTTTTAACAAGAGCAATTGATCAGTCCCAGAGTTTCTCAGAGGATTCAGCTTAGATAGTTCTGTCAAATAACTAAAAACATGACGACTATTTGAATGTGTCAACTCATTTTGCCGTATTTCTAGGTCTCTCCCCATATATAATTTTCCAGTGCCATTTTTGTAGCGGATGATATAAGCTCGTGAGTGCGTTCCATTGAATTCAACAATTGACTCAATATTATTTAATAAAACCCCATCTTGCCTTCTATAAACTCCTATCTCTGAAGGATTCAACTGTTTGGAAAACTTCAGCACCTCAACTCTCTGCATATTGTAGCGATAAGGTTGGACATTATTTTTAAAATAAATTTCAAAGTAGAGCCTCCCTTTGTAACGAATCGATTGAAGCGATTCGATATTTTCTGACTTGTCCTCTCCATCAATCAAAATTATTTTTCTATCTTTCACCATATCTCCACTCTCACTTTCAATCTTAATCTTCCTCCTCCCTCAACGCCTCAAACTTAGCTTTCATGGTTGGGTTATTGCGGGTCAATTTTTTGACGGAGACATCGTCTAGTTTATTATTGGCTAGGCGAAGCTGGTTTTCGCTGGTAGTTAGGGCTGCCTTGACAGCTTCCATTCGCTTGATTGCCTTGTCGATTTCATCAATAGCCTTTTGGAAATTGTTGCTGGCCGATTGATAGTTTTTTGCAAAAGCATTCTTGAAAATTTCCAAATCTTCTTCAAAATGAGTAATATCGATATTCTGCTCCTTAACCAAGGCTAACTCCTGCTGATATTGCAGACTATTAAGCGCGGCATTTCGTAAAATTCCGATTAATTGGATAAAGAACTGTGGTCGAATAACGTACATCTTCTCATATTCATGACTAACATCCACAATCCCTGTATTGTAATAGTCATTGTCCGCCTCTAACATGCTGACTAATACAGCATATTCGCATTTTTTCTCCCGACGGTCCTTATCCAACTCCTTAAAGAAATCAGCGTTTTTATGCTTGGTCTTGGTCGTATCTGCCTCGTTTTTCATTTCGAACATGATGGAAATAAATTCCAAGCCCGACTCGTCAAAATCACGGAAAATGAAATCTCCTTTTGAACCGGACGCAGATACTTCGTTGTCCTTCGCAAATTTGGCACGAGGAAAAGCATAGGAACGAACCTTGTTAAACTCCGCCTCAGCAAACTGCTCCAAGCTCTCACCGATCGCCTTAGTAGACTGCTGGGCCTTGAAGTTTTTGTAAAATTCCACCTGCTCATCCGCCGCCTTGAGCCGTACTTCGTACTCCTGACGAGTGGTCGCCAGGGCTAACTCTTGCTTTTGTTCCTGCAAAACCAAAGCATTTTGTGCTGCATCCCGCTCTTTTTCCACCTGAGCTACCGCCTGCTGCAACTCCAAGTCCTTGGCAAGACCGATTTGCCCCAACTGAGCCTTAAGCTCTTGGATTTCTTGGTCTTTTTGGGAAATAGCAGAGCTGATCTCCAGTTCCGTCTGACTAGCAAATTTATCAAGTTTTGCGGTCAGTTCCAGAATCTCCTTATCCTTATCACTCAATCTAGCCTGCAAATCATTTTCAGCCTTCTGGCTTAATAATTCTCGTTCCCGCTCCAATCGTTCATGGATTTCCTTGTCAAACTCCGCACCACGCACCTGGGCTAAAAGCTGACTATATTCTGTTTCATTGACCTGAAAGGCCGTCCCACAATGTGGGCAAGTAATTTGATGCATATGCTCTCACTTTCTTCTTTTCAAATAAGATATTAATTTATGTAAAACCGTAGCTACTCCCAGCGCCAATAAAAAATAAAAGAAACGAACCGCATTTCTAGCATCTGGAAGCGATAGAGCCCAAAGGACAAAAATCGTTATGGCAGTCGGCCATCTCCATCCCCAGGTCATCTTCCGTTTGATAAACCATTCCATCCAATCTTCATTAGAATCAAACCGTGTTTCATAATATTCTTCTTTCAGTTGTTCCCACCACTTTTTCATAACAGCCTCCTTTCAAATCACAGACCTTCTAATTCAAACTCCAGAAAAGTCCTCCACTTTTCCTGCAAGGGGTGACGTACAGGCGGCTCCTGACCTTCTAAGACTTTTTTGATACATTCATTTTGCACCAACCAGCCTGTCATGTCTTTTTGAGCATTCGCAAATTCATTACCAAAATCTTCTGGAATTCGTTCTTCAAAAGTAATCAAGGTCTGATTTTCTAGCTGAGACAGTGTAAATGAAACTATTGCTGAATCCTACGTGTAGGCAATTTTCTCATTTTTTCGATATTCCAGTAAATCCATAACTTCACGGAATCCTTCCATTTCAAAAACCAGCGTATTTCCTACAATGTTTAACTGTGGAAACCAGCGGGCAAAACCACTATCTGTCGCCAACAAGTCCCAAGCTTCTGCCAAACTAGCTGGAACAGTGTAGGAAATAGTTAACAGGTACATCTCGGACTCTTTCTGAACACTAATCTTCATACATAACTCCTCTTCTATTCCCCTATTATACCAAAAAATACTGGTCCATAACCGATATTTCCATTGTCTCTATTCTTTAATCATGATCAAGCATGGGTGCTATTCACTCCAGGGAATCGAACAACGGTATCTTGAAATCTGAATTATTTTTTATAACATCTTTCATAGACAGTCCTTACCTTTGTTTATATGGCTCATACTCCATGTTTTATATCCCCTAGCAATGTTAGACTTTCCTGCCACATAATGAACATTGTCATTTTTGAAACACTTCTATTTTTTACACTTTCATTTCATCTATCCGCCACCCAATTTATTTTACAATATAGAACAGAGTTTAATATTTCAATCATTCCTTTCTCATTTTATGCTATACTAGATGTATTGAAAACAAGGAGGTTTATATGGTTAAACTAATCGCTCTTGATATGGACGGAACCCTCTTAAACGAGAAAAAAGAGCTGATGCAGCCACAGATTGATGCCATTCATCAGGCTGTTGAAGCGGGCGTCAAGATTGTTCTCTGTACTGGTCGACCCTTGGCTGGTGTGAAGCCTTTCGTAGAGCAGCTCGGCTTTGACACCGAGGAAGAATTTATCATTGTCAATAACGGCTGTTCAACCCATTCGACAAAGGATTGGAGCCTGATTGACTGGGAAGAACTATCTATCTCTGATATTGATTATCTTTCCACTTTTATTGAAAATGATGATGTGCAAATTTCTCTCTTTGACGAGGAAGACTACTTCGTTCTTGCAGAAAAAGCCAATGCACGCGTTAATTTGGACGCAGGTTTGGTAGGAATGACTCCTCAACCAATTGATTTAAAAGAAGCCAAGTCAGGTCAGCATCGCTTCTTTGAAGCCATGTTCGTCGGTGAAAAAGAGCATATTGATGCCTTTGAAAATCAACACAATCCTGTACTCAGCCGAGGCTATTCCACTGTTCGTTCACAGGACTATCTGTTGGAAATTTTACCAAACGGTGCAAGCAAGGCAACTGGTTTGAAAAAACTGGCAGACCGCCTCGGTATCCTCCCAGAAGAAATCATGGCTATGGGAGATGCCAACAACGACCTGGAAATGATTGAATTTGCTGGACTTGGTATTGCCATGGGCAACGCTAACGAGCAGGTCAAGGCGATTGCCCAGGACATCACAGACACCAATGAAAACAACGGCGTTGCCAAAGCCATTGAAAAACATATTTTGAACAAATAAGGAGACACTATGAAATACCCAACACTCTTAGACCGTTTCTTGGTCTATGTCAAAGAAAATACTCGCTCAGATGAAAATTCGACAACCACTCCTTCTACCCAAAACCAAGTCGAGTTTGCACAAAACATTCTCTTGCCTGAAATGGAACGCATCGGCTTACAGAATGTCCACTACCTACCAAACGGCTTTGCTGTGGGAACACTGCCTGCCAACGACCCAAGTTTGACGCGTAAGATTGGATTCATCGCCCACATGGATACGGCGGATTTCAACGCAGAAGGTGTGAATCCTCAGATCATCGAAAACTACGACGGCAACCCAATTGCCCTGGGAACTTCTGGCTACGAATTGCATCTAAAAGACTTCCCACAACTTGCCAACTACCACGGTCAAACACTGATTACCACAGACGGTACCACCTTGCTAGGCTCTGATGACAAGTCAGGAATTGCAGAAATCATGACAGCGGTGGAATTCCTAGTCCAAAACCCTGACATCAAGCACTGTGAAATCCGTGTCGGCTTTGGTCCTGACGAAGAAATCGGTGTCGGAGCAGACAAGTTTGATGTAGAAGACTTTGATGTGGACTTTGCCTACACTATGGACGGTGGACCGCTGGGCGAACTCCAGTACGAAACCTTCTCAGCAGCAGGTGCCAAGATTGATTTCCTAGGACGCAATGTCCACCCAGGTTCAGCAAAAGACCAGATGATCAATGCCTTCCAGATGGCTATTGATTTCCACAATGCCCTTCCTGAAGCAGACCGTCCTGAAAAAACTGAAGGTTATGAAGGCTTCTTCCACTTGATGAACATAGAAGGTAGTGTTGATACTGCTTCTACCACCTACATCATCCGTGACTTCGAGGAAGAGGATTTCCTTGCCCGCAAACAGCTCATGTTGGACATCGCTGAAAAGATGAATGCCAACTTTGACACTCCACGTGTCATTGTCAACCTACATGACCAATACTACAACATGAAGAAAATCATCGAAAAAGACATGACCCCAATCAACATTGCTAAAGACGTCATGGAAAATCTAGGTATCAAGCCACTAATTGAACCTGTTCGCGGAGGAACAGACGGCTCTAAGATTTCCTTCATGGGCATTCCAACGCCAAATATCTTCGCAGGTGGTGAAAACATGCATGGTCGCTTCGAGTTCGTCAGCCTCGAAACCATGGAAAAAGCTGTCGATGTCATTCTCGGAATCGTCTCTTACAAATAAAATTTCAAGAGGCTGGGCAAAAAGCCCAATGTCATTAAGTTAGCTAACCTATCACATTTTGTGGTGGGTTATTTTTTATGTTACACTAAAAATAAAAGGGGAAAAGTCATGCTAGATCAGATTAAAGCTCATTTACTTGATAGTATTAACGACATCGTTTCCACCGCAAACCAGTTTGTGCTTCATCCTGAAAAAGATTTTAGTCGGAAAAGTCAGCTAACGATGAAAACCATGATTCAAGCTA
>NZ_JAOTGI010000023.1:0-32967 GCF_044427255.1 Streptococcus sp. 2021WUSS126
TCACTATTATCAACATTTTTAGTCAAAAACAGAACTTAGTCTGAGACTAAATTCTGTTGGTTTGATGCAGTTTTCTCAGACTAACTTCTAGAATGTCTGAAACTAGAACTTACTTTGAGAATTTACCAATTTAACAAAATTTAACAAAATTAGCAAATTTTGTATAATATTTCAAAAATTCTCAAAAGCAGATCAATTTCTTGAAATATTTTATATTATTACAACAGAATATTAGTATCAATTTGCAATTAATAAGTCTCCGTTATTAATGTTTCCATGACCTTCTTCCATTGTGAATACCTATCTTTCAAAGAAGTTTTATAATCTGGATAAGAATTTTCTATATCACCAAATTCATTATACTCGTTTTCTATTATATATTCTCCACGTTCATTTAATTTATTAGAATCTGGATTTCTTTCAAGATTTTCAATATAATCTCTTAATTTACCAAATTCCCGATAACCATTGGAATTCATAAAAATAGATATATGTTCTTTAGCTGAAATTCCGTTTATTGTATCAGTCGTTTCTAAGTTTTTTACAATATACTGAGCATGTTCTATATACAATGTAAATTCCTTAACAATTTTTTTATCATTATATTTTTTATTGAAGGAAGTATTTTGACTTACTTTTAAAAGGATGTCATCAAATTTATACTGATCAGACTTTTTAAATTCAGTGGGACTCTCACAATTATTTACTATTACAGGGAACAAAGCGTCCTTATCTTCGAATTCAATACATATATCTAACGTAAATTCTAAATATTCTTTAATGAGATATAATGAAATATTCCCAGAAATTGAATAGTAAGAATGTAGATATCTATATAGAATTCTCGAACTAATTAAATCTTCCTCATTGTCTGTCTCAAGTAAATATTCACTTACATAATCCAAATCTATCAAATCAATAAATCGTTCAATATCACTAGTTAAGAAATAGAATCTTTTTATTGTATTTATAATCATACTTTCTAGTGTAGGATTAAAATCAATTTTTTGATCCTTTACAAAGTATCTAGCCAATGAATTTTGGTAAATATTTTTCCATTTTTTGTCATACCTTCCAGAAACCACTATATTTTTATATGTCCTTGTAGGATGTCTATACTTAAATTTTATATAATTCTCTGAGACCCAATCTTCTATAGTTCTCCCTTTTAAATCTGATTTTGGATCCCGACTAGTTAACAATAAAACCTCATCATCATTAAACTGATAATCATTGGAAATTTTTAAAGACTTTAATTCTAACCTCATATAGTTAAGAACAAGAACTTCTTGCACTTCCAACCTATCAGTAATCCTTTCTTTACTATTTTCTTGAACATAGTAAGGTAATCCATTTTCAAAATTGTATTTTTCAATTATCTTTTTAAGTAATTTATATTTTCTTGAATCATTACTTTTTTTAGTTATACGATTCACCAAAAATTTAAATGGAATACTACTCCCACTAGACATATTAATCTCCCAGCAATCCATTAATCTACTTAAAACATAAGAAATTTGAAATCTTAAATCAGTTTCATCACTTAAATAACTTAACTCATGAATAATAGGTCTATAGTTAGTCAGGGAATCAAGTCTAATTCTCTCACCCCATACCTCTGAAAATACTCCTGAAAAGTTCTCTATTTCCTGAGAATTATTTTTCTTAAAAAATTGCTTTAGTAAATCTTTGATTATCTCTGGATTAAATTTTATTTGATATTGATATGGGTGAAATTTAGGAATAACAATTTCAGTGATAAATTTTTCCAAAGATTCATTTGTGGAAATAACTATTACTCTACAGCCAATAGACTGCTGGATATAGTCAATAACACCTAGTACATCATTATAAGCTCCAAAATCTGTTATTTCTGCGGTTCCATCAACATTTGAAATACGCTCAAAATCATCAATTACAACAAAATATTTTTCTCGAAAATTTCTTAAAATTGATAGTCCATTTAATTGATACATAAATCTAAATATTGTTCCTATTAATGGTAAATCAACTAGTAAAGAAATTTTAGTCTCATGCACTATTTGCTCATTGATTTCTTGGATAATCTCATTTCTACTAGTTAATCCAAATAAAGAAACATAAAAATATTCTTGATTCAAACTATCCAAGGAAGTTTTAACAAATTTTGTTTTACCACTACCCCATGGTCCCAAAACCCAGATATTCATTAAGTTATTGTTTCTTATTATCCGTTCAAACTCAGGTTCAACTTGATCCTTAGTTTTTGACTTCAGTTTTTTCAAACAGTTCTCCCCCAGTATTATACAAGTGAGGATAAGAAACAAAAGAAATAATAATTTATATAAACATAATACCATCTCAATTTTAATTGAGATTCCAAAGACATTATCGATAAGGAATAACACATTTCTTACAATTTCTTTTCCAACATCCATCACAGATAATATTATCAGAAAAAAGTTAAACAACCATAAATTTCTAATTACTTTCAAACTCTTATTTCCTACTTACTAAATCAAGTGCTACTTTGCTTTTTATTACTTTTTTTACGTTTTAATTTATTTCATTCACTATTTTTTGTCTCCTATTTCAAATCAGAAATATAATTCTTCACTTATTTATTTTTAAAATTCGTATAATATAAACTATTGATGCAAAATATAGTTGCTATATATAGTGGATCCAGTTCAAAATAGAAAGTCAAATGTGGACATGACTACTGTTGTTTAACCAAACTAAATAAGAAATTATTTCTAAATATTTGTATAAAAAAGATTTGGTCCCCCAAATCTTTTTCTTCTTATTCAACAGTAACAGACTTAGCCAAGTTACGTGGTTTATCAACATCCAAACCGCGTTGCAATGTTGCATAGTAAGCAATCAACTGTGTCGGAACGACCATAGCAATCGCTGACAAGAATGGATGAACAGTTGTAACAGTGATGTCATCTTCTTCCTTAGCTACTGCTTCATCAACAATTGTCAAGACATTGGCACCACGCGCCACTACTTCCTGAATATTGCCTCGAGTATGGCTTGCAAGGTGTGGATGATTTGAAATCAAAGCCAAGACAGGGACACCGTCTTCAATCAATGAAATGGTACCGTGTTTCAATTCACCTGCCGCAAAGCCTTCACACTGGATGTATGAAATTTCTTTCAATTTCAAGCTGGCTTCCATAGAAACGTAGTAGTCGCTACCACGACCGATATAGAATGCGTTGCGAGTGGTTGATAAGAGTTTTTCAACTTTTTCAGCAATCACATCTTTTTCTGACAAGCTGGCCTCGATAGATTGAGCTACGATGGACAATTCATGCACCAAGTCAAATTCTTTCGCGTAGGCATTGCCATTTGCATCACCGACAGCCTTAGCCAAGATTGCCAAAGTCGCAATCTGTGCAGTGTAGGCTTTTGTAGAAGCTACCGCAATTTCTGGTCCTGCATGGAGCAACATGGTGTAAGTTGCCTCACGTGATAGGGTAGAACCAGGAACGTTGGTTACAGTCAAACTTGGGATGCCCATTTCATTCGCTTTAACCAATACCTGACGGCTATCAGCAGTTTCACCTGACTGGCTAATCATGACAAAGAGTGGCTTTTTGCTCAAAAGCGGCATATTGTAGCCCCACTCAGATGAAATTCCCAATTCCACTGGTGTATCTGTCAATTTTTCCAAGAAGTCTTTTGCGGCAAATCCTGCGTGATAGGAAGTTCCAGCAGCCAAGATATAGATACGGTCAGCTTCTTGTACTGCCTTAATAATATCCGCATCAACTGTTACCTGACCAGCTTCATTTGTATAAGCGCTAATCAATTTACGCATAACAGTTGGTTGCTCATCAATTTCCTTGAGCATGTAGTATGGATAAGTTCCCTTACCAATATCTGACAAATCAAGCTCAGCTGTATAGCTACCACGCTCAATCGCATTGCTATCATAGTCCATGACTTCAACACTATCTTTTTTCACGATAACTAATTCCTTATCATAAATTTCCATGTATTCACTTGTCTCACGAATCATAGCCATGGCATCTGAGCAGACCATGTTATAGCCATCGCCCAAACCAATCAAAAGTGGAGATTTATTTTTGGCAACGTAGATAGTATCTGCATCCGTGGCATCAATCAAGGCAAAGGCATATGAACCTTGAATAATCTTCAATGCTTTTTTGAAGGCTTCTAGAGTTGACAAACCTTCTTCTGCAAATTGACCAATCAAATGCACAGCAATCTCTGTATCTGTCTGACCTTTCAAGTCATGACCTGCAAGATACTCTTCCTTGATTTCTGCATAGTTTTCAATCACACCGTTGTGAACAAGGACATGCCCAGCAGTTTGAGAAGTGTGAGGGTGAGCGTTGTTCTCAGTTGGTTTCCCGTGGGTCGCCCAACGAGTATGACCGATCCCTGTTGTCCCTTCGGTCTTATCGCCAACTTTTGCAGACAATTCTGCAATGCGACCAACAGCTTTCACAAGATGAGCTTGCTCACCACCCGTCACAAAAATACCTGCTGAATCATAACCACGGTATTCTAATTTTTCAAGTCCTTGAATCAAAATATCAGTTGCGTTTGTATTTCCTACAACACCAACGATTCCACACATACATATCACCTACGATGTTTGTTAACATCGGCTTTCATTTCTTTAAAAATTGGTCTAGTCTAATTTATATCTAAAAAGACCAGTGAAATCAGTATATAACAAGATTTCATCCTTGTCAACATTTTAATTGGTCTAGTCTAATTTCAAAATACAGATCCAGTCATCTCATACTCAATGAAAATCAAAAGTAGCCTAGGAAACGAAGCCGAAGATAGAACTGGAGTTCATCAAGGCAAGTTGACAACGGATAATTTTGATTTTCGAAGAGTATCAACACAATAAAAAAAGCTGATTCTACTGAACCAGCCCTGTCTTAATAAAACCAAATTCTGAAAGTGGACTAATCCGAAAAGTCAGTCTACCAACAATATCCTCACTAGAAATCAAACCAAAACTACGACTATCCTGTTGATTCGTTCGTACATCATTCAACACCAAATAGTGCCCCTCTGGAATGACGTTGTACTTTCCATTTGTCAAGGTTTCCAATGTAAAGTCATCTGTATAACTTTCTTGTGAATGAGGCGTTTTTAAATAGTTCTCTGTAACAATAATATCATTACGATAGAGAACATCGTCCATATAGGTAACCGTCTCATTTTCCAATGCAATCACACGACTCACATACTCTTTTCCCTCATGGTTATACAAAATAAAATCTCCATGAATCGGACGGACATTTCGCACCGTCATGATAAAGTCGTTTTTCTTCAAATAACTATTTGCCATCTCAGGGGTAATCGTGACTGGCTCAAGTAACCAAAATCGTAGGCCAATGATTCCAAAAATCAATAAGACCAATAAACTGATTTGTTTTATTAAATCTCTTTTTACCATAATCTCTCCATTTCACTAGTATTATACCACAATTTAGAGCTATTAGTGTCTGAGATGCTGGTAAATCTCTTCAGCAATAACTTGATTTCCTAGCGGTGTCAAATGAAGACCATCGCTATAGTATTCAAGATGTCCCTCCGTCACAGTGTAAAGGTTAATAACTGGTAAACCAAGTTCATTTCCGATAGCTGGGATAATCTTTTGTAATTCATTTTCAATAATTTGATTATTCAATCCAAAACGACTGGTTGGTACGTAAGGCGGGATGACTAAATAAACATCCGGCTGGCTTGGTAAAACCATATACTGCTCTGCCATTTCCCTATACTCTCGAATAAATCTCTCCCTATTCCAATATGGTCCTCGGCTGTCGTTACTACCAATCATGATGATGACAATATCTGCTTCACTCTCAAGTGAAAGTTTGGCATTCTTCTCTTTAAAGTAAGGAAAATCTGCAGTTGACTGAAGTGAACGCCCACTCAATCCGTAATTTGAAACTTGATAGTAATGCCCAAGTTTCTCAGCTAGAATACAAGGATAGGCATCTTTTTCACGATTCTCCAAGCCATATCCATAAGTCAAACTATCTCCGACTGTTGCAACTTTTACGGCCCCACTTCCAACGGTTAGGACCTCAGGATACATTATATCTGACACACGAACTCCTCAATTTTTCTTATTTTCTATTGTATCATGTTGAAAAAAATAAATAAACTTCTGAATTTGTGATATAATTAACTTATGAAAAAACAAGTTATTATTATAGGCGGAGGAATTGTTGGCTCTACTGCAGCCTTTTATCTCTCCCAAGAAGAACAAGTCAATCTTACTCTCATTGATTCAGGTATTGGAACAGCCACACGAGCTGCCGCAGGTATCATCTGCCCATGGATGGCTCAGAAAAAAAATAAAGACTGGTACAAGCTGACTTCCGATGGTGCTGTTTTCTACCGTCAATTGGTAGCCGATTTGGAAAAATCGGGTGCTACTGAAATTCCATTCAAACAGACTGGAACCATCGGCCTAAAAAGTAAGCCTGAACTACTTGATAAAATCCAAAAAATTGCCGAGGAACGTCGCGTAGATACTCCGACTATTGGCGAAATTACTCCGCTTGTAGGCTCGGAAATTAACCAGTACTTGCCACTACTTAAACCAGACTATTTTGGTATCCATTTAGAAGGTGGCGGTCGTATTGATGGTGGGCGTTTGATTGATATTCTTCAGGAACAATTTTTGAAAAATGGTGGTACACGTATCTACGGACAAGCAAAACTGCTCGACAACCATACTGTCGAAGTAGATAATCAAGTGCTTACGGCTGACCATATTATCTTAGCCACAGGGGCCTGGTTGCCACATATTCTTGAACCTCTTGGTTATCAAGTGGATGTTCGACCACAAAAAGGACAATTGTTAGAATTAGATACAGAATTCGATACTGATAATTGGCCAGTTTGTATGCCTTACGGAGAGATTGACATCCTACCATTTGAAAATGGAAAAATCATTATTGGTGCAACTCATGAAGATGATATGGGGTACGATTTAGAATTAGACCCTGAAAAAATCCAAGCCATGTATGATAAAATAGCCGAATTCATGCCTGATTTGGCAAACTATCCTGTAGCCAGAACTCGCATTGGAACGCGCGCCTATACTTCAACTTATTCTCCATTCTACGGAAATATTGAGGATATGCCTAATGTCTGGGTAGCTAGTGGTCTAGGCTCTACCGGTCTGACAAACGGTCCAATTATCGGTTGGCAAATTGCTAAAGAAATTCTCAATCAAGAAACAAACTTTGACCGTACACCATATTCTCCAAATAGATATATTCTCAAAAAATAAGATACAATAAGTTTAGATTCTACTAACCCTTTAAATGTAGATACTAAGACTAGTTGCTATCTAACCAATAAATACAATAAGCAACGGGGGAACCTCGTTGCTTATTTCTATCTAGAATACTACCATTCTAGTCTCAAACTATTAAAGGATTATCTATAGCATGTTATCGCAACCATAGAAACTGATTCACTTAAAAACCTAATTCGTTGAAAATATAGTCTTTTAATTTACTTTTAGTACTAGGCAACGAGCCGCAGGCATAACTGGAGTTAGGCAAGACGAGTTAACGAAGTAATAAAAGAAAAACTAAACGACGATACTTCTTTTACTTACGTCTTTTCTTTAACAAACCTAAAGCACTACCAAAAACAAGAGTCAATAGACCGACTCCCATAATCTGTCTTGAAGTAGGTGTACTTACTTTCGAAGATTGTTCTACGCCTAAAATTTGTTTTGCACTTGCTTGAGATTGAACTCCCATATTCTTACCAGATTCAATAGTATTATTTGAGGTTTGTGAGATATTTTCTACGAGCACTACAGGCTCAGAAGCAGATGAAACCGTTTCAACTAACTCTGTCTCCTTGTGTTCCATAACAATTTCTGCTTTAGACACCTGATGCTCTGTGTTATTAGACTCTAATAACACAGTATTCTGATAGCTCATACCTATCTCAGTACTATTTGAGTTTGAAGACTGAGCAATGGTGGCTTCTAGCAATGGAGACCCTGCTTCTACTAAGCTTGATTCTAGCAATTCTTTCTTAATAATTTTTGATTGAACAGAGATTAGCCCTTCAGTATTTGGTTTTCTAACCTCTCTTTTCGATAACGAAGAAACTTCCACTTCTGCATTCGTGTCTCTCTTAGAACCGATAAGGGGGATAGCTACTGGTTCAATCACTGGATTATCCAGATTAACTGATGAAACAGCAGTTAGAGAGGTAGCTGCATGAATTTCAGGTTTGTTTACAGATACAGTTTCGACATTCGTTGGTTCGCTCGAGATTGGTTCTGCAATTTCTGTCTCTCTAGCCTGAATGGAGTCTTTTTCAAGCGGAGTAGCTACAGATGCAGCTTCGACATTAGTTGATTCGCTCGAGGTTGGTTCTGCAATTTCTGTCTCTCCAGCCTGAATGGAGTCTTTTTCAAGCGGAGTAGCTACAGATTCAGTTTCGGCATTCGTTGGTTCGCTCAAAGTTTGTTCCACATTTTCTGTCTCTCTGGTCTGAATGGAATCTTTTTCAAGCGGAGTGGCTACAGATTCAGTTGTGGAACTATCTGCATATGCCGAGGAACCACGGGGAGTAACTGAAGAGGTAGCTGAATGGATTTCAGAATTGTCGACAAGTTCAGCTTCAACACTAGTTGATTCGCTCGAGGTTGGTTCTGCAATTTCTGTCTCTCCGGCTTGAATGGAGTCATTTTCAAGTGGAGTAGCTACAGATTCAGTTACGGAATTATCTATATACGTCGGGGAACCATGAGGAGTAGCTACATCATTAATAGGAGTGACCACAGATTCAGTTTCGACATTCGTTGGTTCTACAAGAGAGATTTCTACATTTTGATGTGGTATTGAGTCTGGTTGTTCAGAAACAACCGCCTCCACTCTATCTTCTTCTTTGTCATTTGCACCCCCTACGATTAGGGTGTCTGACAGAAGTTCCGAATTCTGATTTTCAACTTTTTCTGACTCAAGAAGCTCTTCAACTTGGTCTATCTCATCATTTTTTACATCTTCTTCAACAGCTACTACTAGCGAATCCGTTTCTGACGTTTGCATGTTTCCTGATAGTTCTGAACCAAATTCATCCTTGTTTTCAATAATTATTGGTAATGTATCTGCCTCTTGTGCAAAAACATTATCTCCCTCAGCCTCTACAGAAGATGTCGTTTGGGCCTCCACTGGAAAATGCAATTGATCGGTACCATCTGCAATAATACCTGCATTCTCTGTGTCTGCTTCCAAATTTGTGGAACTTGTTTCTTGAGATGATAGAGAATCAACATCTGAAACCGTTGAACGATTACCTACTGGTAAATCTGGTGCCAAAGCATTTCCAACTTCTGAAATAGGAAAATCTAAACTCTTTAAACTATTTAAACCATTTTCCAATGCACCACTTAGCGTCTCAGAACTTTCTGCCTTTTGAATAGATAGAATTCCTTGATTATAGAGATTATTTAGTTTTTCAAGATAAATCAGCCGCATTGATTCTGGCAATTCAGATTGTCCTTGAATAGACAAAGTCAACGCCTTCTTTGTATCGGCTAATGTCTGACTAGCTGTTTCTTTAGCTTTTGCAAGCGGATTGAAATATTCTTCCCATAAGTCTTGACCCAGACGGATTGTATGGACATAATCCAAAAGCGCTCCAGCTGAATTATTTTTCATATGATTATTCAAACGTGGATTTCCGGAAGCATCACGAGTAATTCCCATACGCTTCAAGCCAATTTGTTCTTGTTGATCATCAGAATCTGTGATATAGACAGCCTTAATCTTACCTTGATTGTCGTACTCAGCACCCCATACCGTCACAATATGCGTTGCATAACCTAATGTTCTATAAGTTAAGCCGAGTAATCCTTTGCTCTCCAAAACAGTTCGAACATCCTCACCAAAACGCTCATAGCTACCACTGAAAATACGATTTGTCAGTTTTTTCTCTTTGAAAACGTCGTAGAAAAAGCCACCCCTACTATCTGGTACTAACTGGCTATCTTCCAGATTGACACCGCCCTGTGCCTTAGGTTTATATCCGTTAATAAACAAGTCAACTAAGGCATCTGACACAAAACCATTTGTACGATAACCATAGTAAGTTTTGAACATATCAAAAACTCGACTATTTTGTTGATTTTGGAATGAATTAATATAGCGCCGTAAGTCCGTTATTGCGTAGTTTTCTTCAACATTTACTGTACCCTTTTTTTCTTTGAGATATCGCTCAACATAGGAACTATTCTGTTCCAACCACCAATGTACCATGTTTGAAGACACAGCTGCAAAACAAAGATTAAGGTCAATAAATGAAGCATTTAGACTTTTATTGGTATCATAGTAGCCTTTTCCAGCCTCAAACGGTGCTGTATAGTTTAAATAGTCTCCATACTTCTCCTTTACAAAACCACCGCTTTGTTCCATTGCAGGAGGAGTAATTCCATGAGCCCATATAATTTGTCGTTGCTCGCCACTCTCCGTTTTATAACTGGTCTGATTCAAAATTTCTTTTGTCTCAGCAACCTCTATCTGATTTTGCTCATTTGTCGTAACTTCTGTGTCGTCTCTAGAAACTGCATTCTCGTCCCCATTGTCCGATTTCATCTCTACCGCTACTTCCCCTTCAGCGATAACAGGTGATGGGATGTTGTCTGCTATTTCCTCTACAATTTCAAGATTAGAACCATCTAGGGATTCATTTTTTTCTGATTCAATAGATGCCTCATCCTTGACTTGTGATTCTTCAATTATTTCATTCACTCCTGTAACAACTGTATCTGCAGCAACAGTGGATGTATGAATAGCACATAGCAAAGAGACTGAGACCAAGCCAACCGCTGATTTTCTCAAAGAAAATCGTTCTTGAATTCTCATCTTTCCTCCATTTATATTTATATTCTTTGAACAAGTTATTCTTACTCTTATTTATTTTTTATATCAACATCCCAAAATCATTTAGAGACAGAAAATCTATAACAGCACGTATTTAACTTATTCTCTAATTACTACAAAAAGGTCCAAGCGGACCTTTTTATTATTTTACTGTACGAACACGCATAGTGTTTGTTGAACCTGCAACACCTACAGGCACACCAGCAACGATAATAATGTCATCTCCTGCTTCAACAAGACCTTGCTCTTTGGCAATACGTTCAGCCAAATCAAACATATCGTCAGTTGAATCTGGACGTTTTGTTACAATTGGAATAACACCCCAGTTAAGCATCAATGATTTTTGTACTTTCTCAGTAAATGTTACTGCCAAGATGTCCGCATCTGGACGGTATTTAGAGATCGAACGAGCTGAGTAACCTGTTTCTGTAACTGTTACAACTAGTTTGATGTCCATTGAGTGACATGCATCTTTTACTGCAGAAGCAATAACTTCTGTTTTAGAGGCACGATTAAACTGATCAGAGTTCAAACGACCATATTCATTAAGAAGAGTCTGTGCGTTTTTAGCGATAGTTGCCATTGTACGAACTGATTCTACTGGATATTTACCGTTTGCAGACTCACCTGAAAGCATTGTTGCGTCAGTACCGTCGATAACTGCGTTGAATACGTCTGATACTTCTGAACGAGTTGCACGTGGTTTTTCAGTCATTGTTTCCAACATGTTTGTTGCTGTGATAACTGCTTTACCAGCTGCATTCACTTTAGTGATAATCATTTTTTGGTAAACTGGAACCATTTCAAATGGTACTTCGATACCCATGTCACCACGAGCAATCATGATACCATCTGCTGCTTCGATGATTTCGTCGATGTTGTCGATACCTTGTTGGTTTTCGATTTTCGCAAACAATTGAACGTGATCGTTACCAGTTTCTTTACAGATGTTACGAACAACTTCTACGTCTTTTGCAGTACGTACAAATGAGATAGCAATAAAGTTCAAACCTTGCTCAAGACCGAAGCGGATATCTGCATTATCACGCTCTGCAAGAGCTGGGAAAGGAATTTTTGTGTAAGGGATGTTTACACCTTTTTGTTTAGCAATTACACCGTCGTTTTCAACCAAAACAACAAATTCACGGTTTACTGCATCTTTTTCAACAACTGTCAAACCAAGTTTGCCATCATCAACAAGGATTTGCTTACCAACTTCAACATCATCAAAGACATCCAAACCACCTGCTACGTTCAGGGCAATCACTTCTTTTGTAGATTTGATACCTTGTTTTGTAGCAACACGCAATTTGTCACCAGTTGTATATGCGTATTCTTTTGCATCATCTTCAAACAATTCTGTACGGATTTCTGGACCTTTTGTATCCAACAAGAAACCTACTTTTTTACCAGCGATTTCTTCTGCACGACGAACTGTTGCCATACGATCACCTTGCTCTTGGTGGTCACCGTGTGAGAAGTTGAAACGGAAAACATTGGCACCTTCTGTAATCAAAGCAGCAATTTTCTGTGCTGATGACTCAACATCCAATTTTTCACCCCAGTAACCATCGTCACCGAATTTTTTACCACCGCGGATTTCTACCGCTGGACCAAGGGTTGCAACAATTTTAACACGTTTGTTCATCTTAACAAAACTCCTTTTATTTCAATGGTCATATGACCCTTAATTAACACTTTTAAACAATGATACCTAGATTGACAAGTTACGGTTCAAATCAGCCAACTCCAAATCTGCTTTATGTGGATTATTAACTACAATCTTGCCATCAGTAGTCAAGCTAAACAAGGCACCTTCTTCTGCAGTTCCAAGAATTGGATTTTCAACCATTTGCTCGTTACGGATACCTACCGCAAGACCACCACGGCCTTCTTTAAGCAATTTAACGGCATGAGCTCCCATACGAGAAGCAAGTACACGATCACGCGCTGTTGGAGAACCACCACGTTGGATATGACCAAGTTCTGTCACACGAAGATCACTTGTATCGCCTGCTGCTTTCAATTCTTCAGCAAACTGTGCCGCTGGCATAACACCTTCGGCCAAGACAATGATGCTATGTTTCTTACCTTTATCGTAACCCGCTTTAATACGGTCAACAACATCGTTGATATTGAAGTCTTCTTCTGGAACAACAATAACATCTGCACCAGAAGCAATACCAGCCCAAAGAGCGATATCACCTGCATGACGTCCCATTACTTCAATGACGAAAGTACGACGGTGACTTGATGAAGTATCGCGAATCTTATCAATCGCATCCATAGCAGTTGTTACAGCTGTGTCAAAACCGATTGTAAAATCTGTCCCCACGATGTCGTTGTCAATGGTACCAGGTACACCAATAGCTGGGAAACCATGCTCCGTCAAGCGCATTGCTCCGTGGTAAGAACCGTCACCACCGATAACAACTACACCTTCAATACCATGTTTTTTCAATTGCTCAATCCCTTTAAGTTGCCCTTCTAATTTGGCAAATTCTGGATAACGAGCTGAACCAAGGAATGTTCCTCCACGTGAAATAATATCACCTACAGAACGTGCAGACAATTCATGGATATCACCCGCAACCATACCTGCGTAACCTTCGTTGATTCCATAAACTTCCATTCCTTCTGAAATTGCTTGACGAACAACTGCACGAATAGCAGCATTCATACCAGGGGCGTCACCACCACTGGTCAAAACAGCAATACGTTTCATTCGTTAATGCTCCTTTAACTTTTCATTTTAACTGCCCTATTATAACATACTTAACCTAAACTTGCTTGACTTTTTGCTATTTTTTTATCGAAAAATCGTTTTCATAACAAATTCACTTAACTCTTCTTCTAATTGAGGCGTTTTCATAACCATGTGGTGTTCAGCCTGAATTGTCTGATTACTATCTTGATAATGAAGTACTACTGGAATGCTTCCTCTATATTTATCCAAAATACGAGCAACGGCATAATCGTGTTCTCGATTTTCCAAAAGAATCCAAAATTTCTCCAAACTAACAGGCTCTAATTTTTCTAGAACTAATTGCAACTGTCCATCACGCTCTTGCACTCTACCTGTGATG
Source organism: Streptococcus sp. 2021WUSS126 (assembly GCF_044427255.1). Lineage (NCBI taxonomy): Bacteria > Bacillati > Bacillota > Bacilli > Lactobacillales > Streptococcaceae > Streptococcus > Streptococcus sp. 2021WUSS126. Next base: position 13,991 of record NZ_JAOTGI010000023.1, read on the forward strand.
TAGCCCATTCCCCCTTCTTCCAAAATAGAAGCGTATTGGCGATAAGATTCTGGGAAAAGAGTCACGTCAAGTGTCCTCTTGGTATCTGTCACTCGAAGAAATGCCATCTGCTCCCCAGTCTTTTTGGTACGAATCAATCGAATAGCTTGAATCTGCACAAGAACGGTTGCTCGATTGCCAACCGCTAAATCAGCCAAATCTGTAAAACTACGCTTAGATTCTCGACAAATATTGGCTAAAGGATGCGGACTAATACCGACACCTAGCAATTCCTGCTCTAGCATAAATTTTTCGCTGTCACTGTAATCTTCTACATCTGTCCAACTATAACTCTCTTCTGCAAAAAATGTACCAATCGCCTCTGCAAAGACAAAGAGATTGTCTAGATTTTCAATAATCTTTTTACGATTGGCGTCAAAATCATCAAATAAACCAATCTGAATAAGAGGGATCAGTAAATCTTTTTTCTTGAAATTATCTGGCAAGCGCAAAATAAAATCTTCTACAGACTTATAGGGACGATGATCCAATATCCATAACGCTAAATCTTTAGGCAAACCTTTTAGTGTTTTTAATCCTAGGTAAACCTTACTTTTATCAAACTTATCGTGATAAGGAATATTGTTAATCGTGAGTCGAGCCACCTCAAAGTCAAACTGCATCGCATCTTCAATATAAGCACTGCTAGAATGATTGAGCATGACATCAAAAAAGACATCCGTATAGTGACTCTTGAAATAAGCCATTTGAAAGGCTAAGGCTGAATAAGCATAGGCGTGGCTACGGTTAAAACCATATCCAGCGAACTTAGCCATCATGCCAAATATTTCCCTTGCATTCTCTTCAGCATGTCCGTTTTTCATTGCTCCCTGTAAAAATTCCGCTTCCATTGCCTGCATTTCTTGGGCATTCTTTTTAGACATCGCCCTGCGGAGTAAATCCGCCTTTCCAAGCGTAAAGCCTGCATAGACCTGTGCAATCTGCATAACCTGTTCCTGATAAAGCATGATACCATAAGTCGGTTGTAAAATAGGTGCAATGGTTGGGTCCAACAAATCAACTGTCTCTTGTCCATGCTTGCGTTTTACAAAGTTATCCGAATAATCACTAGCCCCCGGTCTATTCAAACTTGTTGTTGCAACTATATCTTCAAATCGACCAGGTTTGACCCTTCGAAGCAGGCTAATCGCACCAGGCTGTTCAAATTGAAAAATTCCCTTAGTCCGACCAGTAGCAAAAAGTTCCAAGGTTTTCTTGTCTTCTAAATCTATCTTGGCAATATCAATTTCCTGCTGATAACGTTCACGTACTCCTTCTGCCATTTTTTGAACAAAGGTCAGATTTCGTAAGCCAAGGAAATCCATCTTCAACAGACCATTCGCCTCAACAGCATGTGCATCATATTGGGTTACCAGCATGTCATCCCCTATCTTAAGAGGGATGGTATCTGTCAACTCCTCATCACTCATCACTATCCCTGCTGCATGGATAGAAGTCTGTCGGGGTTGCCCTTCAATTTGTTGAGCAATCGCAAAAGCTTTTTGGTACTCTATCTTACTATTGATAATCTGACGAAAAGCGGCATTTCGCTGATAGGCAGAAGTAAGACTATCCCTAAATGAAATTTTCTTGGTAATATTACTTAACTCATATTCAGGTGTTCCGAAACGCTTAAATACATCACGAATGGCCTGCTTGGCACCAAAAGTTGAATATGTTACAATCTGGGCAGCATGGGTCGAACCGTAACGGTCCCGCACATAACGAATAAAGTCAGCCCTGTGAATGTCTGGAATATCAATATCAATATCCGGCATAGAATAACGTTCACTATTTAAAAATCGTTCAAATAGCAAGTGATGTTTAACAGGGTCTATCCCTGTTATATTCAAGGCGTAGGCCACCAAGCTGCCGACTGCAGAACCACGTCCCATGCCCATGTAGTAACCCTGACTGCGTCCAAATCGGAGCAGGTCCCAGACAATCAAAAAATAATCATCAAATCCCATTTGATGAATAATGGATAATTCCTTTTCCAAGCGTTCCTTATACAGTGAATTAGTCAAGCCCTTCTCTTCTAATCCTTGATAGGAGCGCTCGTATAATTCTTCCACTGCAGGTCTGTCACGATTAAAACGCGGCAATTTTAAATCTGTATTTAATTGATAAGAAATCCCTGCAACCAAGTCACGTAAATTATCAACTGCTTGCGGAAACCGATTCGAAAATAGATTGGTTAAGCTATCAGCCGATAAAAGCTTTTGTCGACTATCTATATCTGCAACTTGATTAAGTGGAATATTATCTCGAATAGCATGGAGAACCTGTAGACTTTCCAATTGTTCCTCTTCAAAAAAACGAACCGTATGAATCGGGAGTATTGCTTGCTTAAAGTCTTGAACTGGTGTGTCAACCGTCACTCCGATATAATAGTTAGTACCTAACTCAAGGTGCTCAATGCCAGAAAAATAAGGAACAACCACTGCTATGTCGACTAAATATTGACGAATGGTTTCAAAATCATCTTGCCCTGTCATCTTAGCAGTCGAAATTTTCAATAGATTGCGATAACCTCTGGTTGTCAGAGCAATCAATTGAGTAGTGACGTCCTGCTCCCCTCCCTGTAATTTCCAGTCCAGTTCACAACCAATAATTGGTTGAAGCCCCATTTTGTTACAGGATTCCATAAAACTATAGGCTGCATAAAGACTGTTTTTATCCATTATCCCCAATGCGTGGTAACCAAGCTCTTTAGCCCTGCCTACATAACTCTCTATCGTCACCATGCTATCCATAAAGGTATAAACTGTCTTTGTATCTAATTGTGCCAGCATGGTATTCTCCTTTTCATGTTTCTTCTATTATATCAAATATTTATCCAAAAATATTTTTTAAAAATTCAAAACATTTTTCTTGCTAATTTATATGATTTATTGTATTATTAATATAAGACATACACACGGGTGTCATCCTAGAAAGGAAACGATTATGGCTTGGAAATTTGATAATAACATCCCCATCTATATTCAAATCAGCAATACTATTAAATTGCAGATTGTGACCAATCAATTAAAATCTGGAGATAAACTTCCAACTGTTCGTGACTTAGCCGACATTGCTGGCGTCAATCCAAATACCGTTCAGCGCGCTTTGTCTGATTTAGAAACAGAAGGATTTGTTTACTCAGTACGCACAACAGGCCGTTTTGTAACGGATAATCAGGAATTGATTACACAAACTCGCCTTCATTTAGCCCAAAAGGAACTGGAGAACTTCGTGAACAATATGTTAGAATTGGGCTTCAGACACGATGAACTCACTAGCCAGTTAGATGATTATTTGAAAGGAGTTACTTATGAGTAACGCATATACTTTGGTTGAGCTACAGCAAGTTTCAAAATCTTATGGTGGAGCTGTCGCCCTAAATAATGTTAATTTGAAGTTAGCTGCCGGAAAAATCATAGGACTTTTGGGACCAAATGGTTCGGGTAAAACAACCATGATTAAATTGATCAACGGTCTGTTGCAGCCAGAATATGGTCAAGTATTGATCAATGGTCGCACACCATCGCCAGAAACCAAGGCAATTGTGTCTTATCTCCCAGATACCACTTATCTTGATGAACATATGAAAGTGCTCGAAGCAATTACATTTTTTGAAGATTTTTACGCTGATTTTGATAAGGAGCGTGCTCTCCATCTTTTACAAGATTTGGGTATTGATTTAAACAGTCGTATGAAACATCTCTCCAAGGGGAATAAGGAAAAAGTCCAGCTCATTCTGGTGATGAGCCGTCAAGCGCAGCTGTATGTTTTAGATGAGCCAATTGGTGGTGTTGACCCTGCCGCCCGAGACTACATTTTAAAAACCATCGTCAACAACTACTCTCCGACTGCTTCTGTTATTATCTCTACTCACTTAATTTCAGATGTTGAGCAAATTTTGGACGAGGTTATTTTCCTCCATTACGGAAGCGTTATTCGCCATGGGAATGTAGATGACTTGCGAATTGAAAGCGGAGAATCTATTGACGAACTCTTCCGCCAAGATTTTAAGGCTTAGTTAGAAGGAGATTGCTATGTTTAAAAAATTATTGAAATACGAATTTCAATCCGTAGGTAAATGGTATTTGGGAATTTATATTGCAGCTGTAGCCCTATCAGCAGTACTTGGTTTTTGGCTACAAGCGTTGGCCCTACGTACACAGGCTGGAAATACTGAACCTGGCGGTGGAGAGATGGTCTTATTGGGAACATCCTTTATGACTTTTGGTATTTTGATTGCCGCACTCTTCTTGTCAACATTTGTTCTAGTAATCAACCGTTTTAGAAAAAATGTTTATGGTCGACAAGGTTATCTCACTATGACCCTGCCGGTATCTAGCCATCAGATCATCTTAAGCAAACTACTTGCCTCTATTGTTTGGTATGTCTTGGCAGGTATTACTTGCTTACTTTCAATTGGAATCATCCTTGCAGTCATTCTAGCAGCAAGCGAGGAAGCCGTTACGCCAGAAATACAAACTTTTGTTCAAGCTATCGACTGGACTGTTTTACTTAGTCAGCTTGTCTATTATTTAATTGAAATTACCACTGGTATCCTTTTGATCTACTTCTCTATATCTGTCGGTCAATTATTCAAGGATCATCGCTTCCTCTTTGCAATCTTGACTTATATCGGCATTCTCATCGTTACTGGAGTATTTAGCACTTTCTTTGTCCTAAGTAACCTAGGAGCAGCTTATTCTACACCATTTTCTCTCTATCCAAGTCCAGTCTTAGCATTAGTCAATATTATCCTAGCTTTTGCTTACTACTTTGGAACCCACTTCATTATGACAAAGAAATTAAATCTACAATAAAAAAGCTCCTTACTGGTCTAATCAACCGGTATAGAGCTTTTTTCTTAATACTGTTGGTCTAGGAATTCCAACAAAACTTTCTTTTCTACTTCGCTGGCAAAACTTGCCTGAATAGCGTTTTGATTGAAGCGATAAAAATCAGCCTTGCTAGTCCCAAAATATTCTACAAATAATTGATATTCTCTATTAAGTGTAGTATTAGAAACGGTACGATTATCTGTATTGATTGTGATGTTTGCTCCTGCCTCAACTAGCTCACGATATGGAAAATATTCAATCGAATCAGCTGCACCAGTTTGAAGATTCGATGTTAGACACATTTCAAGTGTTGCTCCGCTATTGACAAAAGCTTGGATAGCTTCAGGATTGCGAGTAAGTGCTGTACCATGACCAATCCTTCTAATCCCAAGTTCAAGAGCTTGAATCACATTGGTCACACATCCACATTCTCCGGCATGGAAAGTCATGGGATAACCTAGTGACTGAGTAAATTGAATAATATCCCGAAGTTCTTCCGTAGGATAGTCTGCTTCATTTCCTGCGAAATCAAATCCCACAAGTCCTTTTGGTGCCAAATCAGCAATAGCCGAAAAGAGTTCCTTCGTTTGATTCGGATTCGTTTGCTTTAAACCACAAACCAAAAGTTTAGCAACCACTCCAAAATCTTCCTGCCCCCTGTTTAGTCCAACTAAAACTGCTGAGACCGCTTCTAAAACAGTCAAGTCTTGATCCGTCGACAGTTCCGGTGCAAAACGAACCTCAATGTAAATAATCTTATCCCTTGCAGCTTGTCGTACAAGATCATAGGCTGCCAATTCTAAAGCTGATGCAGTTTGTAAGAGTGGACGAACAAAATCAAATAACTTTAAATAAGCCATTAAACTATCAACTTTTCCATGAACACTAACTAATTTTCTTAATGCTTCATCTTCTGCAGGAATAGTGATTTTAGCCATCTGTGCCAATTGTCGAATAACTCCGAGGGACAATGAGCCATCCAAATGACAATGCAACTCTGTTTTGACCAATTCATTTACATTCAACACTGCTAACACAACCTCCGTCTGGTATATTGTTAACTATCATATCATATTTTTGAAGAAAAACAAGAATTTTACCATAAAACCTGAACTTTCATTTATTTTCAGTTGTATCATTCACAGACAAAAAAGAACGACTATCAGTCGTTCTTCAATAACATACGGAAGACATGGGATTCGAACCCACGCACGCTGTTACACGCCTACCGCGTTTCCAACACGGCCTCTTGAGCCTCTTGAGTAATCTTCCATATATGGAGCTGGTGGGAGTCGAACCCACGTCCAAACACCTGCTAACTTATTCGTCTACAACCATAGGTTATGTCTTGCTTTAACTTGAACTCGATACATAACTCAAACCTAGACCAAGCGAGTCAGTAAATCTCTTTTGGAACTGCCTGACTCAATCCCAACGTAGCTTGCTATTTTAAGACCAATCAGCAAACACAAGCAATTCGCGACTGGTCACGCAGGCAGATTATTAAGCTGCTAATGCGTAAGTGTTTGTATTTTTTGCAGTTATATTTAACTGGCATTTTTACATCTGCCGATGAGTTGCAGAACAAGCCTCATAATGCCTGTCGAATCCGTAACAACCCCGTAGGATTTGATACAGGAATTATTATAGCAGAATTTTTTATAAATAGCAAAATTATTTTACATTCTCCTTACAATTTAAAAAAATTTTGAAATATGGTAAAATGGGGGTATGTATAAATTTTGGCAAAAAACCATTCAAGTATTAAGTATTTTGACCCTTATCGGGACTGCTATTTTTCTGTTTTGGCTCTACAAGATTGGCATTTTGAACGACCAAAATGTCTTAAGCGATTTAATCAAAAGCCAAGGTGCTTTAGGTAGCCTCTCCTTTTTAGCTATTCAGATTATTCAAGTTGTATTTCCGATTATTCCAGGCGGTGTGACGACTGTTGTGGGTTTCCTCGTATTTCATTTTTGGTGGGGATTCTTTCTCAATTATCTTGGAATTTCAATCGGTAGTATCATCCTTTTCTGGTTGGCTCGTCGCTATGGAAAGAAATTTTGTCTCCTCTTCATGTCTGAAGATACGTTTTACAAATATGAAAGCAAAATTGATAATAAACGTAGTTATGAAATTTTCTTTATTCTCTGCATGCTTTCTCCCATTTCTCCAGCTGACATAGTGGTGATGATTACTGGATTAACAAGCATGAGTTATCGGAAATTTATTATTATCACTTTACTTTGTCGCCCCTTCTCAGTTGTGGCCTATAGCTTCTTTTGGATCTATGGAAGCCAATGGTTGCAACAATTATTAGGATAAAGATGAACACCCTTATCTTCGGACAAGGGTGTTTTGTTTATTCTACAATCTGCTGATACATATACGGTCGACGGTCTCTAAAGAGTCCCCAATCCAAACGCTCACGCGCTCCCTTGTCCAAATCATAAGTGGCAAGTAAGATTATCTCTTCCTCACGTCCAGCCTTGGTCAAAATGTCTCCTGTTTCATCTGTCAAGAAAGAGGAGCCATAGAAACGCAAGCTAGACGATTGACCGCCATTTTCTTCAGATGGCTGCACTTCTTCCAAGCCGATACGGTTGGCTGCAATGACTGGCGTGATGTTAGCCGCCGCATGGCCCTGCATAGTCCGCTGCCAATGGCCTTGACTGTCTGTATCCAAAATCGGCTCTGAGCCGATAGCTGTTGGATAAAAGAGTAATTCTGCTCCATTCAGTGCCAAACAGCGAGCTGTTTCTGGAAACCATTGGTCCCAACAGATGCCAATACCAATCTTGGCATAACGTGTTTCCCAGACCTTGAATCCAGTATTTCCAGGCGTGAAGTAAAACTTCTCCTGATAATAATGATCGTCAGGGATATGAGTCTTGCGGTAAACTCCCAAAATACTACCATCCGCATCAATGACCGCAATGGAATTATACAGGCTATTTCCATCTTTTTCATAGAAGGAAATAGGCAAGACAACCTGCAATTCCTTGGCAATAGGAATAAAGTGCTGAACAGCATCATTCTCATCTACAGACTTGGCATAGTTATAATAATCATACTGGCGTTCTTGACAAAAATAAGGACGCTCAAAGAGTTCAGGCAGGAGAATAATCTGCGCTCCCTGACCAGCAGCCTGTCTGACCAAACGCTCTGCAGTCACCAGATTTTCCCAAAGGTTCTGACTACACTGCATCTGGATAGCTGCTACAGTAACATTTCTCATATTATTTATCCTTTTCATAAATTCTTTATGGGAGATAGAATGTACCTGAGATACGGAAAGGCGGTACAGGCTATACTAGAGTATGCCAAACCGACTTGACGCTATATCAGGGACTAAGTTCATGCACACCACCACTTTTTAGAGGTGGAGTCAACATCTCAGCACAGTGGTTGATTGGGTTTAACAGTCCAGTGGACTGTTAAAGGTTGGAGATAAGATTTGCGAAGCAAATCTCAGCAATTCGTGTTTTACACTCCAAATCTGACCTAACGAATGTTGCGAACTTTGTTCGCTTTATTCCCAACCTCAAACTGTCCCCCAGACAGTTTAAGCTGTGCGGGGGTGGGAGTAAAACGGTCTGGGGATAGACCGTTTTAGCTCAACAACTAAAAATAAAGACTCGTTGATGAATTCTTTTAACAATTTGCGAGTTCTGTCCCACTCCCATAAAGTGGAATTTGCTGGGTGATACAGTGTATATTCCCACCTCCTAGCAGGATGTCGCGGGCTGGTATACTGACGACTTTTCTGCTTGGAAAAAGCTGCGCTAGGAGATGCAGTGCCTGAGCATCATGCTCATCATCAAACTGGGGCACCAGAACCGCACCGTTGCTGACGTAAAAATTCACATAGGAAGCCGCCAAGCGTTCTCCAACAGTCCTTTCTTCCTCCCCTGCTTCATAGACATAGCCTGGCAAGTCCTCTTCTGTTATTAGAATAGGATGTTTGGGAATAGGCAGTTTGTGGATGGTCAATTTTCTGCCCTTGGCATCCACTTGCTTTTCCAAGTAGTCCAAATCAGCCTTGGACATGGCATACTGGGGGTCTGCCTCATCATCCGTCCAGGCTAAAACTATCTCAGCTGGGCCAACAAAGGCCGCAATATTGTCCACATGTTCGTTGGTTTCATCATTGAAAATTCCGTATGGAAGCCAGAGGACCTTTTCTGCTCCGAGAATATCTAGAAGCACTTGCTCAATCTGGTTCTTGGTCAGATGAGGATTGCGGCCTGGGCTCAGTAAACAGGATTCGGTCACCAAGATTGTTCCTTCACCATCGCTATGGATGGCTCCACCTTCTAGGACAAAGGGATGGGCATCGTGGACTGGCAGACCGATGGCCTGACTGAAGCGACTAGCCACCTGATCATCTGCCTCATAGTCCTGATAAAGACCATCATAGCTTCCGCCCCAAGCGTTAAAGGCCCAATCGACAGACAAAGCTCTGCCATTTTCATGAACCAAAACCGTCGGACCTGTATCACGCGCCCAAGCGTCGTTGGTGGGGATGTCCAGGTAGGTTACACCATCACCCAGCATGGATTGAGCCTCTTCACGGTGTGCCTCATCGACCAAGAGATAGACCTGCTCGCTTTCAGCAATGGTTTTAATGACCTGGCTGAAGGCTTTTTTTGCCCCCTGACCATCAAAAGGCCAGGATCCTGGGCGAGTCGGCCACACCATGAGGGTTCCATGATGGGGCTCATACTCAGCAGGCATGCGGTAACCCGCTGCTTTTGGACTTTCTATCATGACAACCTCCCTTTGAAATCTTCATAGCCAAAGCTTTTGATAATTCGACAGTCGCCTGTCTGATCCATCAAGACCAGACTTGGCAGACCAATACCGTTGAAGGTATTATTTTTAACAAAGGAATAGATTGCCATATCTTCAAAGTAGAGCTTGTCGCCAATCTCCACAGGCTTTTCAAAGGAATAATCGCCGATGATGTCGCCCGTCAGACAGGTATTGGAAGATAGTCTGTAAGTATTGGTCTTCTCACCAGCCTCAAAGCCATGACGAAGCGGTGGGCGATAGGGCATTTCCAAGACATCCGGCGTGTGACAGGTGGCCGAAGCATCCAGCACCAAGGTTTCAATACCATTTTCAACAATGTCTAAAACTTCTGTCACCAGATAGCCCGCATTGAGGGCGATGGCTTCACCAGGCTCAATGTAGACTTCTAATCCATAGGTTTCCTGCATGTGCTGGATAGAGGAAATCAGCAAGTCCAGATCATAATCCTCTCTGGTCACATGATGACCTCCGCCCATATTGAGCCATTTAATACGATGTAGATAGGGACCGAACTTGGCCTCGACAGCCTCCAAGGTGGTTTTCAAATCATCCGAATTTTGCTCACAGAGAGTGTGAAAATGCAGGCCATCCACCAAGTCCAGCAGGTCTTCTGAAAACTGGTCAATGCGAACACCGAAGCGAGAACCTGCTGCGCAGGGGTCATAGAGGGCATGATCCCCTTGGGTCGAACATTCTGGATTGATCCGCAGACCGACACTGACTCCAGCTGCTCGGCATTTGTCCACGTGCTTGCGCAATTGGCGCTCAGAATTAAAGACGATATGGTCTGCAATTTCCAAAATCTCCTCCAAATCCGCCTCCTTGAAAGCTGGGGCAAAGACATGGACTTCGCCCCCAAACTCCTCACGACCCAGCTTAGCTTCATAGAGTCCTGATGCGGTTGTTCCAGCCAGATACTGCCTGATTAGCGGATAAGTGGCATACATGGAGAAGGCTTTTTGTGCCAAGAGCACCTTGCAGCCTGTTTGGTCCTGGACAGACTTGAGAATTTCTAGATTGTTTACCAGCTTAGCTTCGTCAATGACATAGGCTGGTGTTGGGACTTGATCAATTCTCATCTAGTCCACTAAAACAGGATTTTCTACTACTTGCCAAGGCAATCCATATTGGTTGAGCAAGTCCATAAATGGATCTGGATCCAATTCTTCCAAGTTGTAAACGCCTGGTTTTTTCCAAGTTCCGTCCATGACAAGCTTGGTTCCAATCATAGCTGGCACGCCAGTTGTGTAGGAAATAGCCTGGGAACCGACCTCTTTGTAGCACTCTTGATGGTCACATACGTTGTAAATGTAGATGGTCTTCTCCACACCGTCTTTGACACCTGTGAAAATACAACCAATATTGGTTTTCCCAACAGTGCGTGGACCAAGGCTGGCAGGGTCTGGCAAGAGAGCTTTGAGGAATTGAATTGGCACTACTTCTTGTCCGTTAAAGTTGATTGGGTCAGTCCGCAAGAGTCCAACATTTTCCAAGCATTTCATGTGAGTCAAGTAGGATTGACCAAAAGTCATAAAGAAGCGAATGCGTTTGACACCTGGAATGTTTTTAGCCAGTGACTCGATTTCTTCATGGTGGAGAAGATACATGTCTTTCTGACCCACTTCTGGGAAATCATATTCTCGCTTGATAGACATAGCTTCAACTTCCACCCATTTGCCATTTTCCCAGTAGGAACCTGGTGCTGAAACCTCACGCAAGTTGATTTCAGGGTTAAAGTTGGTCGCAAATGGGTACCCATGGTCTCCACCATTACAATCTAAGATATCGATATAGTGGATTTCATCGAAATAGTGTTTCAAAGCGTAAGCAGAAAATACACTGGTCACACCTGGATCAAATCCGGAGCCCAAAAGCGCTGTCAGCCCTGCTTTTTCAAAACGCTCCTTATAAGCCCACTGCCATGAGTAATCAAAGTAGGCTGTAAATCCTTCTTCTTCACAACGCTTTTCGTAAATAGCACGCCATTCAGGATTTTCAGTATCTTCACTTTCATAATTGGCTGTATCAATGTAGTCCACACCAGTCGCCAAGCAAGCGTCCATAATGGTCAAATCTTGGTATGGGAGGGCAACGTTTAAAACAGCTTTTGGCTGGTAGCTTTCAATCAAGGCAATCACTTCTTCTACTTTGTCCGCATCCACTTGGGCAGTTTCAATTTTTACGGAAGTTTTTCCTTCTAAGACAGCTTTCAAATCATCACACTTTGACTTGGTACGGCTGGCAATCATGACCTCTTTGAAAGTATCTTCTGCCTGACACACTTTACTGATGGCCACTTGGGCTACACCACCGCAACCAATGACTAATAAACGACTCATTTTCTTTTCTCCTCTTCTTCTAAAATGTCTTCTACATAGCGGGGCAAGAGAAATGCTCCCACATGAAGGTTAGCTGTATAATATTCTGTAAAAAGCTCGCGCGCTTTCCATTTTTCCTTATCATAATCCTCAATTGGATGGTATTTTTTCGAAGCAAATCCAAATAACCAATAACCTGCTGCTGAAGTTGGGATATGGGCTTGATAGACACGACTAATGGGAAATGATTGACTAGCCTTCCGATGCATGGAACGAAAGGCGGACTCATCTTCGTCATAAAATGGCGAACCATGTTGATAGACCATAATACCATCTTCCTTCAAAGCTCGGTAGGCATTACCGTAAAATTCCTTAGTAAAGAGCCCTTCCGTATGTCCAAATGGATCTGTCGCATCATTGATGATGATGTCATACTCATTTTCACAATTGCGCAAGAAACGCAGGCCATCCTGCAAATAAACCTCGACCCGCTCATCTTCCAAGCCAGAGGCATAGTCTGGGAAATACTGACGACACACTTCAACTAACAACTCATCTGGCTCTACTACATCAATGCGTTCGATTTCAGGATACATACTGAGAACTTGGGCAACGCCACCATCTCCTCCACCTAAAATCAAAATTTTCTTAGGATTGGGATGAACTGCCATGGGCACATGGACGGCCATTTCGTTGTAAACAAAATCATCTGCATCTGAAAAGAGAACCCGACCATTAAGGGTCAAAATCTTTCCAAAGGCTGGCGAGTCCAACACAGCAATGTCCTGAAATTCACTCTTGCCAGCATAGAGCTGCTGGCTGGTCCGAATGGATAACTTAACATCTGGCGTTTGGACTTCTGAAAACCACATTTCCATCTTTAGCCCTCCTTTATAACGTTTATGTAGTTGACATCTGGATCTTCCGTACCTTGGACGGAGCAACCGCGCTCCTTGGCGAAAATGATGTAGTCAACAATTTCCTGGGTCACTCGTTCTCCAGGGGCCAAAAGAGGAATGCCAGGCGGGTAGCACATGACAAATTCCCCGCAGACCTGACCAACTGCTTCTTGCAGGGAACGGCTTTCCCGCTCTGCATAAAAGGCTTCCTGCGGTGACAAGACCAGCTGCGGCTGGATGTACTCACCTGAAATCAGGTCCGAACCATCTCGTGAGTAAAGACGCTTGATATCTGCCAGAGCTCCCACCAGCCGCTCGATGTCCTGCAAGCGGTCACCGATTGAAATATAAGCCAAGATATTGCCAATATCACCAAATTCAATCTGGATGTCGTACTCATCCCGCAGCAAATCATAGACTTCAATCCCTGTCAGACCAATGCCCTGTGTATAGATGGAGAGCTTGGTTACATCAAAATCATGCACCGTTTTGCCATCAATTAATTCCTTGGAATAGGCATAGTAGCCACCGATGGCATTGATTTCACGACGAGCATACTCAGACATTTCAATAACTTTTTCAAAGGATTCCTTGCCTCGAAGGGCCAGATTTCTCCGTGAAATATCCAGACTAGCCAACAAGAGATAGGAAGCGGATGTTGACTGGGTCAGATTGATAATCTGGCGGACATATTCCACATTCATATCTGGACCGACCAATAAAAGCGAGCTCTGGGTCAGACTACCACCTGACTTATGCATGGAAACAGCTGCCATATCAGCCCCCACATCCATAGCCGCCTCTGGCAATTTGTCCGAAAAATGCAAATGAGCTCCGTGGGCCTCATCTACCAAAACTTTCATACCCGCTGCGTGAGCTTTCTCAGTCAAGCTACGCAGGTCCGAGCAGATGCCATAATAAGTCGGATTGTTAATCAAGACAGCAACAGCATCAGGATGCTCTGCAATGGCCCGTTCAAAGGCAGCATTTTCCAAGGCAAGAGCAATGCCAATCCGTGGCTCCACGCTCATATCCACATAGACAGGGATGGCGCCACAAAGGACAAGGGCATTGAGGGCTGACTTGTGGACATTTCGGGGAAGGATAATCTTATCGCCCGCCTTACAGGTCGCTAGAATCATGGTCTGGACAGACGAAGTAGTCCCTCCAACCATGAGAAAGGCATGACTGGCACCAAAGGCTTCTGCCGCCAATTCCTCCGCCTCTCGAATAATAGAGACAGGATGCCCTAGATTATCCAAAGGCTTCATGGAATTGACATCAATCCCCACGCATTTTTCTCCTAACAGTTCGACCAACTCTGGATTACCCCGTCCCCGTTTGTGTCCTGGGACATCAAAGGGAACAATCCGTTTCCGGCGTAACTGTTCCAACCCCTGATAAATAGGGGCTTGGTGTTGATTTTTCATATTGAAAAACTCCTTTGCTTGATGGACTCCCACCCTTTTTTAAACAAGTAAAAAGAGCAGGGTTCATCCTGCTCTACAATCCAAATCGACGTTTTTTATTCTTCTCTTGAGTTTATGTGCCTACCGTTTCCTACTCTCCAGTGCAAATATATACGTACTTTATTGACCGTTTCACAAGATGACGTGTGCTTTCACCACACTAAATTTGATATACGAATTAGGGATGAACCCTAAAATCAACTTATAAAATGTAGGCTTTTAACCCTATCAATAATGTGGCTTACGCCACGCTTCGGCATTCGACCCGCCTGTCCGTAGGCTTTGGTTATGATCAATAGCAGAGCTACTCATCCCATATAGGTCTGATATTTGCTAGAATAGGTATGACTACTTTTCCTAGGCCTGTTTATTGTAACACGGAAATTTCTCTTTGACAAGTATAATTTTTAATATTTTTTACAAAAAATCCAAACATTAATAAAAAAATGGCTTCAAACGTTCGAAACCATTTTATTTTTTTATTTAATTCCTAATGCAATTCGAGCATAACGACTCATTTTTTGAACGGTCCAAGCTGGTGACCAAACCAGTCTCACATCTACTTCTGTTACTTCAGGAACATCCTTCAGTACATCATGAATTTGATCGGTAATTAGATCAGCTAATGGACAACCCATGGTCGTCAAGGTCATATCAATTTCAGCCTTGCCCTCAATAAATCGGATTTCATAAATTAGCCCTAAATTGATAATATCAATACCTAGCTCAGGGTCAATCACATCTTCAAGAGCATGAAAAATACGCTCCTGAATGTCTTTAATTTGATCTTCTGTGTACGTCATTTTTCTCTCTTTCTTGTTCACAATTTCAATACTAGAAAAGAAACAAACCAAGTTTGTGTCAAATTAGCCCACTGGACGTTACGCTCCCTTTCTAATTTCAAGGGGAGCGGTTGATTTTGTCTTCCAGACAGCCTACTCTCTTATTTTCAAGCAGGCGTTAAAAACGTCCACTGGACGTTAACCTCGCTTTCTTATTTCTAGGCTCGGGTTAAAACACCACGCCAGTGGTGTTTTAATCCTCTATAAAATCTCTGAGTGGTTTGCTGCGGGATGGGTGGCGGAGTTTACGGAGGGCTTTAGCTTCGATTTGGCGGATGCGTTCACGGGTTACGTTAAAGACTTTACCAACATCTTCAAGCGTGCGCATTTTACCATCATCTAAACCAAAACGAAGACGCAATACGTTTTCCTCACGGTCAGTAAGAGTATCCAATACCTCATCTAACTGTTCACGAAGAACGACACGAGTTGTGTAATCAACTGGATTTTCAATGACTTCGTCTTCAATAAAATCTCCAAGATGACTATCATCTTCTTCACCAATTGGGGTTTCGAGCGAGACAGGCTCTTGTGCAATCTTGAGGATTTCACGAACTTTCTCAGGCGTCATATCCATACGCTCAGCGATTTGCTCTGGCGTTGGATCTTGGCCCAATTCTTGCAAGAGATTGCGTTGCTCACGGACCAATTTGTTAATGGTTTCTACCATGTGAACAGGAATACGGATTGTACGCGCTTGGTCAGCAATGGCACGAGTGATAGCCTGACGAATCCACCAGGTTGCATAGGTTGAAAACTTGAATCCTTTAGAGTAGTCAAACTTGTCAACAGCCTTCATCAAGCCCATGTTTCCTTCTTGAATCAAGTCAAGGAACTGCATACCACGCCCTACATAACGCTTAGCAATGGAAACAACCAAACGCAAATTGGCTTCAGCCAAACGTTGTTTCGCTTCTGGGTCACCTGCTTCAACCGCCAATGCCAATTCTTGCTCTTCCTCGTTGGTCAAAAGAGGTACAACACCAATTTCTTTCAAATACATGCGGACTGGGTCGTTCACTTTTGCAGAAGTGCTTCCGAGCAATTCTTCATCAGATAATTCTGGTTCTTCCTCTACCTGCATAGCACGAGCAGAAGGATTCCCTTCTTTATCGACAATCGAAATCCCTGCGTCCTGAATACGTTGGAGCAAATCATCGATTCCGTCAGCATCAAGCGTAAATGGAATAACCAGTTGGTCATTGATTTCATCGTCTGTAGCTGAACCTTGTTTTTTATGGTTACGGATAAATTCGGCAACTTGTACATCAAAAGTAGTTACTTCTGTTTTTTTATCTTTTTTATTTGTCATATTTACTCCATTTGTCTTCTTCTATCGAGGAGTTTTTGCAACTCATCGAGGGCAATATCTGCATTTCCCACATGGGAATGTTCACGGATTTTCCGTGCTAGGTGCTGGTTCTCCTTCTTTAACAATTCCTTGTCTCGCCGAATTTCTAATTCTTCGATTTCGTGTGGAGACACTTCATTAGGTAAACGTTCTTCCTGCATACGATACCAAGCCTGTTGAGCGGAATCGTTCAACTGTGATAGTTCAAAACTGGTAATTTCCCCAGATTTTTTTAACATATCATAAATAGCTTGCAATTCTGGCGTCGCAAAATAAAAATCTTCTCGTAAACGGAACTCATTGAGAATATAAGGATGTTCAACCATCCGATAAAGTAAATGGTTTTCTGTTCGAATAAGACTCGTTATACGAGCAATCGTTTGGACTGGTGGCAAATAAGACTGACCAGTCTGTGATTGAAATACCTGTTGTGTTCTCTCCTGGCGCTGGTTCAGACGAACAGCATTTACTGCCTGTTCCACCTGATTATAATCAAAGTCAGAAAGTAAATCCGCCACCTTATAAATATAAGAATTTTGAGCTGTAATGGATGATACTTTGGCAATAATTGGTGCAATCTTATCTACAAACTCAATCTGCATTTGTAGATTGTCAGGATTTTCAGGTTTCAAGTATTGAATCAAAAACTCTACATCGCTGATTCGTGACTTGGTTAAAACCTGTTGCAAGGCTTCTTCCGAATTTTTCTGCAAAAATTCATCTGGGTCCATATTATCTGGCAAACTCACGATTTCAACCTGAAAATCTTGTAGTTCGTCCAGCGCCTTCATGGTAGCTGCCTGTCCAGCCTTATCCCCATCATAAGTCAGAACAATTTTCTTACAAAACTTAGCTAGGTGTGCAACATGCTCTCTTGTCAAAGCTGTTCCCATGGAAGCCACTGCATTATCAATCCCTACACGATGAGCAGCAATAACATCTAGAAAACCTTCCATGAGATAGGCTTCACGTTGCTTCTTAATAACCGCTTTAGCCTTGTCCAAATGATACAATTCATAGCTTTTATTGAAAATCGCAGTACTACGAGAGTTTTTATACTTAGCTAATTGTTTATTGTTTAGATCTTCTTCGGTCCAAATCCGACCTGAAAAAGCTACAATTCGACCATATTCATCCGCCAAGGGGAAAATAATCCTCGCTTGAAAGGCGTCATAAATAATATTATTCTCACTTGGATTGAACAAACCCGAATTCAATAGACTTTCTTCGTCATATTGACCTGATAGTTTTTGGTAAAGAATATTCTGTTCGGCCGGAGCTAAGCCTAGCTGGAATGTTTTTATGACATCATCTGTCAAGCCACGTTGGTGTAGATAAGCTCTAGCTTCCTCACCCATTTTGGTTGTCATCAAAAGGGCATGATAAAACTTTGCGGCATCCCGATGAATATCATACAGGACCTGATGCGGACTAATCCTTTTCTCCTCTTGATGATAGGAAGGAATTACATCTACTTGAAACCCTGCCTTCTCAGCTAAGATAGCTGCCGCATCCGCAAAAGAAACACCACGAACTTCTTCGACAAACTTGAATACATCTCCGGACTTACCACATCCAAAACAATGGTAGAACTGCTTATCTTCAATCACATTGAAAGACGGGGTTTTCTCCCCATGAAAAGGGCAAAGACCGACATAATTACGTCCGGCCTTAGTCAAAGCAACCGTTTCACCAATAACGTCAACGATATTGAGAGCTTGTTTTATTTCAGTAATTTTATCCTTTGAAAGCACATTCCCTCCTCATATCATACTAGCTAATTTAAAAAGTGAACACTCTTCCCTTAGTTTAACATACTCTATTGTATACTAAATATGGGAAAATGTAAAATTTCTAAAACAAATTGCTTGTAAAATATTTTTTTATGGGTATAATAGGTTAAGTAAAATATTTATGAAAGGACATATTTAGGATATGTTGAAAGATTTAAAAGCATTTTTCGGGAGTTTGACAGTTTGAATGACACAAAAGTGCTCTAATCGTTGATATAGCGCTATTTTTTTGTCAAATTTTTGTATATATTTCTTGCGTACTTTCTCGTACTGTGGTATAATAGAGTGAGGTGCGAATCTATGAGAGTTAAAAAATCAGTATCTAAAAATACAATTAATTATGCCATTATCAAAGATATTAAGTTTGGCAATAAAAGAACTTCTACCATTGTCGAAAATCTCGGCAATCATGAAACTCTTCAACAGCTACATCCCGAAATGGAACCTATGGAATGGGCAAAATTGCGGGCTAAAGAGTTAACCCGGGAGTTTGACAGTTTGAATGACACAAAAGTGCTCTAATCGTTGATATAGCGCTATTTTTTTGTCAAATTTTTGTATATATTTCTTGCGTACTTTCTCGTACTGTGGTATAATAGAGTGAGGTGCG
>NZ_JAOTGI010000024.1:0-32438 GCF_044427255.1 Streptococcus sp. 2021WUSS126
GAATCACACACTTATCAGAGACATTCTTCCTAAAGGAAGTTCGTTTGATAACTTGACACAGGATGATATCAACCTGGTTTGTTCGCATGTCAACAGCGTCAAACGAGTTGCTTTCAACGGAAAATCGGCTTATGAACTCTTTACGTTTACCTACGGTGAAGAATTGGCAACACTTTTGGGTATATCTAAAATTGACCCTGAGAACGTCATCCAATCACCTCGATTATTGGATAAATAACCGCTAGTTTTTATCATAAAAATTTATCAAAAATAGAAAGGAACTTGTCCCAGCCAAAATTCCAGATAGCTAGAACTTACTTTGAGACGTCTCAGAGCCAGTAACTTTAGTGTACTCTTTTTCTCAACATTTTCAACCCTAAAAATTCCTTGAATCTGCAGCTTTAGGCAAAAACAGAACTTAGTCTGAGACTAAATTCTGTTGGTGTTATGCAGTTTTCTCAAAGTAACTTCTGGAAGGACGGGAACTAGAACTTACTTTGAGAATTTACCTATTTTCTTATAATTTCTTCACGAGACAAGCTTGCACTATCTCCCATTGACTGTGAATAGATGTTTCCACAAACTGTTGATCATGGGAAATCAAGAGGACACTTCCTTCATATTCTTTCAAGAATGTTTCCAAAGCCTCAATAGCTGCCATATCTAGAAAATTTGTCGGTTCATCTAATATCAAAAGATTTGCATCCGCCAACAATACCTTAGCTAAGGAGAGACGAACACGCTCACCACCAGACAGATTTGCTACCTTCTGCTGAGCCTTATCGTAAGAAAGTCCTAACATACCTAATAAATTGAGAATCGTCATCCTATCTTGAAGAGAGGTACAACTAACATTTTCAAAAGCAGTCTTTTCTTCATCAAGGTTTATCAAATCCTGTGCAAAATAAGCAATTTTTAACTTAGGGTTATAATAGCCTGCTAATTCTTTCCTTAATATTTTTTGGACAAAACTAGTCTTTCCAGAACCATTCGCCCCCACTAAGGCTAACTTCTCCCCAAACGTCATCCCTATCTGAGGGAAACCAAATAAATACTTTTCCCTAATCCAGAGCTGACCAGCCTGTAAGCGAAAGAGACTGTGAAGACTAGTATCCAAGGCACCTTTCGCTTCCATCTTTACCCACGTTTCCTTTCTAGGTTGTTCAACCTTGTCCAGACGCTCCATCCGTTTTTCCAAATGCTTGGCAGCCTTGGCCATAGACTTGGCTTGACTGTCATAGGATCCCATAAAAGCACTGACTTTCCACTCAGATGATGAAACACCTTTCTTTTTCTTCCCCATCTTCTGAGCCTTGACCTGACGCTCTTGTTGGGCTTTTTTTAGTTGAGCGACTTTTTTCTGATAGGCTTCATAGGCCTCCTGCTGTCCTTCTCGCCTAGCTCGGCGACTTTCTACAAACGCCTCGTAATTCCCTGTATAGACCTGAATACTTCCTTCTTCTAAATGCCAAATGTGACTGGCTATTTGATTGAGAAAATGCCGATCATGACTTACAACCAGTAGACTGCCACGATAGCGTTTGATTTGTTTGATTAGCTTTTCCTGGTGTTCTTGATCCAGATTGGCAGTTGGTTCATCCATGATTAACAACTGTGGTCTTTGGGCAAAAGCCTCTTGAATAGACTTCCAAACCTGTTCCCCACCTGAAAGCAAGCTCCTTTCCTGTAACTGGGGTACATAGGCCCAGTCTGCTTTTACCTCAATCTGACCAGCAAAATCCCTATCCAGTCCCAGTAAGATTTTCAAAAAAGTAGACTTGCCAACACCATTATTTCCAACCAAACCAACCTTTTGACCAGCTTGAAAGCTCAACTGCTTGATTGTAAACAAACTGCGTCCCGCAAATTCCTTCTCTAATTGAATACATTTCATTACTTCCATATAGACCTCTTTTCTTCACAAAAAGGGCCCCTATTCTGCTCAATGAACAAGAAAAAAGCCATGCAAAACATGACCTTTCCCTATGGAAAAAGTCACACGAATAGTAAGCCCTTATGAGCAGTCTTATCCCTTGTATTATCGGTTAATATAACCTCACCACAAGTTTTAAGAACGACTAATAAGTAGCTTAATTATTCATGTAACTTCACCTCACGTATTTTATATATTTATTCTAAACAAGTTCAATGAATTTGTCAAATCTTGGTCAAGGGCGTCGCTGTATCTGGCGAGGTATCATAGACTTGGAAATCCACTCCAACTCCTAAATCAGCCTGCGCCAACTGATTAACCATGGTCATGTGAGCCAATTCCTTGATATTGTTTTCCTTTGACAAATGCCCTAGATAAATCTTTTTGGTCCGATTTCCAAGTGAGCGAATCATGGCATCTGCTCCATCTTCGTTACAAAGATGGCCCTTATCGGATAGAATTCGTTGCTTCAAATTCCATGAGTAAGAACCCGAGCGCAAAATTTCAATATCATGGTTCGATTCAATCAAATAAGCATCGGCATTTTCTACAATTCCAACCATGCGGTCACTGACATAGCCTGTATCCGTCAACATAACAAAGGATTTGTCATCCTTCATAAAACGGTAAAATTGCGGACATGCAGCATCGTGACTAACTCCAAAGGACTCAATGTCTAGGTCGCCAAAAGTCTTCATAGCACCCAATTCGAAGATATGTTTTTGAGCCACATCAATCTTGCCCAATTTGCTCTCCATAGCCTGCCAGGTCAATTCATTGGCATAAATGTCCATCCCATACTTACGTGCTAAAACACCGATACCATGGATGTGATCGCTATGTTCATGCGTTACCAGGATAGCATCAATATCCTCAGGCTTTCGATCAATTTCCGCCAAAAGACTGGTAATCTTTTTCCCTGATAAGCCAGCATCCACTAAGATTTTCTTTTTATCTGTTTCCAGGTAAAAACAATTCCCGCTGGACCCCGAAGCTAAAATACTATAATTAAAACCTTTTCCGATCATATTCTCCTATTCTTCCTCATCTGAATCATCCCACTCATCTAGTGCGATGTCCTTGCTGTACGGCAAGACAATTGTAAACGTTGAGCCATGACCATATTCGCTTTTAGCCCAGATAAAGCCCTTATGTTGTTTTACGATTTCTTTTGCAATAGCTAAACCAAGACCTGTACCACCTTGGGCACGAGATCGTGCCTTGTCCACGCGATAGAATCGGTCAAAAATTCTAGGTAAATCTGCTTTCGGAATCCCCAGACCTTCGTCTGAGACGGATACAATCAACTGGCTATCTGTGGTCTTCATGCTGAAGGTAATTGTCCCGCCGTCTGGCGAATATTTAATGGCATTATTTAAGATATTATCCAAAACCTGAGTCATCTTATCTGTATCAATCTCAACCCAAATAGGACTGATTTGATAGTCACGAACAATCGTATAGACCTTATCAGAATCAGCATTTTTCATTTGGTCAAAACGGTTAAGAATAAAGGTCACAAAAGCAGTAAAGTTTATCAGTTCGACATCTATCTGACCAACCTGATTATCAATACGCGATAAACTTAGGAGGTCTGTAATCATCCGCATCATGCGGTTGGTCTCATCTAAGGATACCTTAACAAAACTCGGTGCAACAGACTCCGTCAGCGCTCCCTCATCCAGAGCCTCTAGATAGGATTTGACGGAAGTCAATGGCGTACGCAATTCATGACTCACATTTGATACAAAGAGCCTACGTTCCCGTTCTTCCTTGGCCTGCTCGGTCATATCATGTAAGACGACAACCAAGCCAGAAATCAGACCACTCTCACTACGAATCGTGGCAAAATTAGCGCGTAAAGTCAGAAATTCTTCGTTTTCATTGGTGTGATCAATCACAATCTCAGGTGTCTGAGCCAACAAATCTCTCAATGTATAACGGTCTGATAAATCTAAAACCTCTAGCAGATGATACTGCTCCTGCTTTGGGCTAGAAAGCCCCAACTGTTTCTGGGCCATATCGTTAATCATGATAATCCGTCCGATACGGTCTGTAGCAATAACACCGTCACTCATATAGGACAGGATGGAAGTCAGACGTGTCTTTTCTTGTTCTAAATTATCATGAGTTAAGCGGATGACCTCCGACAAATCATTAAGAGAATTCGCCATGTCTGTGATTTCAGGACTTCCCCTCATGTCTAACACATCTGCATAATTCCCCTCAATTAAGGCATTGACTTTTTGATTGAGTTGTTTAATTTGCTTATTATCCCGATAGTTTTCAATCAAAAGGACCGTCAGAGCAATTAGAAAGCCAATCAAAATGACAACAAACCAAAATTCTGCCGTGGTCATTAAATAACGTAATTGATTAATCATTTCCTTTTATAAAATATCCCACTCCGCGACGAGTAAGAATGTATTCTGGTCTGCTTGGTGTATCTTCAATTTTCTCACGCAGACGACGAATCGTTACATCCACCGTGCGGACATCACCAAAGTAATCATAACCCCAAACTGTTTCCAATAGATGTTCTCGAGTCATAACCTGACCTAAGTGTTTGGCCAGATGGTGGAGCAATTCAAACTCACGATGGGTCAGCTCCAGCTCTTTGCCATGCTTCTTAGCGACAAACGCATCAGGCAGAATGATCAAATCGCCAATCACCAACTCTGGAGTTCCTGTTGACTCAATATTTGTCTGCGTTTCTGCCAATTCACTACGACGAAGAAGAGCCTTAACACGCGCCTGCAATTCACGATTAGAGAAGGGCTTGGTCACATAATCATCCGCCCCGATTTCAAGCCCGATAACCTTATCAAATTCGCTATCTTTAGCAGATAACATCAAGATTGGAACATTGCTGGTCTTACGAATCGTTCGAGCGACCTCTAGTCCGTCCAATTCTGGCAACATCAAGTCCAAAATGACAATGTCAGGAAACTCAGCCTCAAATACTTCCAAGGCTTCACGTCCATCGAAAGCTGTCACAACTTCATATCCCTCACGCGTCATATTAAACTTAATAATATCTGAGATTGGTTTTTCATCATCTACAATTAATATTTTTTTCATTAGTATCTTACCTTTGCTTTATTTTTTCTATTATATCAAACTTACCTAAAAAATTCATATTTCAAAACCATCTGACACAGCTATGTCACATTTTATAACATATAATACATTAAATTGTCAGAATTTACTTGACATTGTATATAGGCAATGCTAAGATGGGAATACCTAAAAAACACTATGCAAGGAGAATTTTATGGCTTTAGTAGAATTTAAAGATGTCAACAAATACTATGGCGACTACCACGCCCTACGCAATATCAACTTGGAATTCGAACCTGGACAGGTTGTCGTTCTCCTTGGACCTTCCGGATCCGGAAAATCTACTCTCATTCGCACGATTAACGGTTTAGAGGCAATTGATGAAGGAACGCTCATCGTCAACGGACATGATATTTCCTCTACTTCTATCAAAGAGCTCGTATCACTTCGCAAAGAAGTTGGCATGGTTTTCCAGCATTTTAACCTTTACCCACACAAAACAGTGTTAGAAAATGTTACTTTGGCACCTATTAAGGTTTTGGGAATCGATAAAGCTACGGCTGAAAAAACAGCTCAAAAGTATCTTGAGTTTGTTAACCTCTGGGATCGGAAGGATTCCTACCCTGCTATGCTATCCGGAGGCCAAAAACAACGTGTCGCCATCGCTCGCGGCTTGGCTATGAAACCTGAGCTTCTACTCTTCGATGAACCAACATCTGCCTTGGACCCAGAAACTATCGGCGATGTACTTGCAGTTATGCAAAAATTGGCACGTGACGGGATGAACATGATTGTCGTAACACACGAAATGGGCTTTGCCCGTGAAGTAGCTGATCGCATCATCTTCATGGCCGAGGGAGAAGTTTTAGTTGATACAACAGATGTGAATGGCTTCTTTGACAACCCGACAGAGCCTCGTGCCCAACAATTCCTCAGTAAGATTATCAACCACGAATCTGACAAAGTAAAACTCTAGGAGGTAGTCTATGGATAAGAAAAAAATCAACATTTTCTTTGCAATTAGATTATTGGTCTTCGGACTTATTCTTCTCGTTTTCGCAAAACAACCAGTAGCTCAAACAGAAACACCCGCATCCATCACCAATAGTGATCAAGTTCAAGCTATCATCGATAGGGGCGTGCTCCGCGTCGGAGTGAAACAGGACGTCCCAAACTTTGGCTACAAGAACCCTGATACTGGTGAATTCGAGGGAATGGAGATTGACATTGCTCGCAAAATTGCAGACGAGTTAGGTGTGGAGATTGAATTTACCCCTGTTACGGCACAAACTCGCGGACCACTGCTTGATAACGGTCAAGTCGATATGGTCATCGCAACTTTTACCATCACAGAAGAACGTAAATTGCTCTACAATTTCACAACTCCTTACTACACAGATGCCGTTGGCTTCTTGGTCAATAAGGATAGTGGAATTAAGACCTTTACCGACCTAGATGGCAAGACAATCGGTGTAGCTCAGGGTTCCATTACACGTACCCTCATCTCTGAACTAGCAGATAAGTATGGCATTTCAGTAAACTTTGCTGAACTTGGTTCTTATCCAGAACTCTCTGTCTCACTACGTGCTCACCGTACAGACGCATTTTCTGTAGACCAATCTATCCTTTCTGGATATATCAGCTCAAAATCTGAACTCATGGACTTTAGCTTCTCAGCTTCTGACTATGGTATCGTGACTAAATTATCCAATACGGAGCTTAACGACTACTTAAATAGTCTCGTAGAAAAATGGACTGCCGATGGTAGCCTACAAAGCATCTATGATGCCAATGGCCTCAAACCAGTCATAGAAACTGACGAATAGAAAGGTGAAACAATATGACAGTTTTAACAACTAGTCCTTACGCTTGGGAAAATTGGGTCAGTTATTTCAAGGATTTCCCAACCTTTTTCCAAGGCTTTCTCTTTACCTTAGCCATTTCTGTCGGTGCCTTTATCATGGCCATGTTTTTAGGAATTGTCTTTGGTAGTCTCTCTTCAAGTAAAAATAAAGTTTTAAAAATCATCGCACGTGTCTATGTTGAATACTATCAGAATACA
The DNA here is from genome assembly GCF_044427255.1 of Streptococcus sp. 2021WUSS126. Classification (NCBI taxonomy): domain Bacteria; kingdom Bacillati; phylum Bacillota; class Bacilli; order Lactobacillales; family Streptococcaceae; genus Streptococcus; species Streptococcus sp. 2021WUSS126. The sequence goes on from NZ_JAOTGI010000024.1 coordinate 7,056, forward strand.
CCGCTTTTGGTTCAATTCATGATTGTTTATTATGGACTTCCACTGATTTCAAACTATGTTCTCATGCCGTCCATCTACTGGACAGCTGTTATCTGCGTGGGCCTCTATCACGGTGCCTATATCGCAGAGGTCATTCGTGCAGGGATTGAGGCTGTGCCTACCGGGCAAACTGAAGCCGCACTTTCACAGGGATTTACCCAGGCTGAAACCATGCGAATCATCATATTGCCACAGGCCATTCCGACCATTCTTCCACCTTTGACCAACCAAGTAGTAAACTTAATTAAGAATACGGCTACTGTTGCCATTATCTCTGGAGCTGATATTATGTTTATGACAAAATCTTGGTCTGCCATGAATGCCAACTACATCCCAGCCTTTGCTGGTGCTGCTTTCCTTTACTTCATCATGTGCTTCCCTGTTGCAAGCTGGGGCCGCCGCATTGAAGAAAAGAATAAGTCAGCCTTTTCACACTAAAAGGAGGTTGAACGATGAATTATGTTTTAGAATTACTCAAACCTTCAACCTTCCAACTCTTGTGGAGTGGTTTGAAGTTAACACTCTATATCTCAAGCATTTCGGTAATCCTGTCCATTCTTTTCGGAATGATTCTCGCCATCATGCGCAATGGAAAAAATCCAATTTTCAAGTGGATTGCAACCATCTATATCGAATTTGTGCGTAACGTGCCAAACTTGCTTTGGATTTTCACAGTATTCTTAGTCTTCCAAATGAAGTCAACGCCCGCTGGTATTACAGCCTTTACCATTTTTACCACGGCAGCCATGGCCGAGATTATCCGTGGTGGTCTCAACGCCATCGGACCGGGCCAGACCGAAGCTGGTTTGTCACAGGGTTTTACCCCAGTGCAAATCATGGTCTACATCATCATGCCGCAGGCCATTCGCAAGATGCTGCCAGCCATCATCTCGCAGATTGTAACGGTCATCAAGGACACTAGTTTCCTCTACTCCGTTATCGCCTTGCAAGAACTCTTTGGTTCTAGTCAAATCCTCATGGGACGCTACTTTGAGGCAGAACAAGTTTTTGCCCTTTACCTCATGGTTGCTCTCATCTATTTCATTATCAACTTTGCCATTTCAAGTCTGTCACGTTATGTGGCCAAGTCTTGGGCGAGCAGCATAGAGTAAGATTTCTCCCAGCCAATTGGTCGGGAGTTTTGCTGTCAAAAAAGAAGCCCTTTCGGACTTCTTACTTTATTTATTCAGCGTCAGCTGGACGTGACTTGCGAGCAATATCTGCTAAGATATGGTCCACAAATTCTGATACAGACTGAGTTTGTGTTGCCTTGCTTCCGTAGCGACGAACATTGACAGCATTGTCTTCCATTTCCTTGTCACCAACGATGAGTTATCAATACTAAGTTAGAGGCCTATCTAGTATATCAGAGATGGTTCGAGTAGACCTATTCCTATAATCTGTCTCATACTCCGCCGCGTCCCCATATCTAGACTCTATATAATCACTTATATAATCTGAAACTCCATAATCAAAAATATCCCTCAAATTATCTTCTAATTTCTCAAAATCTAGAGCCTCTAATTGGGTAGTTGTCAATACACTCTCTACATACTCAGAAATATAAAATTCTATTACCCTACTATTTAACTCAGTAGAACTTTCTATATAATCTTGTACATCAACTCCGTAATTATTGTCAAAGTACTGTTCAACCCAATGATACGGATCATTGTCAGCTTCCCTCTCTATCCACATTAGCGCCACATCCATAAATTCTGAAAATAGATTTACTCCTGTCTCTTCTTCTCCAGAGTCAATCACTTCATTTTGATCAAAATCTACAGAATACACTTCATCAAACAAGGAACTAAGACTTCTTCCTAGTTTCCCTATATCTACTTGCTCATCAAAAATCTTTTCAACCAAGTGTTTATTTTGTTCTGAGTACAGTAACTCATGCAAGAAATCAATTTTTAACGATGGCTTTTTAGAAATCTCAATTTCATAAACCAAATCAGTCCAGTCCCTGGAATAGAAATTATTTAATTTAGACCCTTGTGTATAAAAAGTTCCATTAAACTGATAGATAAAATCTAAAAAGAGTCTTCTATTATAGGTTTCATCACCTCGAATTATTGACAAGAGTTTATTTCCAATAAATTCATCTGTATCCCTAAAACCTTTCCAACTGATAATAGCAGATTGGAATTTTCCAAAATCTAAATTTCTCAACTGTTGAAGGTAGATAGAATTATCAATTAGTTGATTCTTTACATAATTATCATTATTAAGCCGATGAAATAGATAGTCAAATATCGACGGATTCTTAAAATCTAGCATCATAGAACCATCATCATAGTGATATAAATTGACCCAAGAATCTTCCAATACCCTTATAATGTCTTGGATAGTCCCCATCTCACTTTGAATTTTCTGAAAGGCAATTTTTACTTTCTCAAAATTTATTGGATACTCATTGAACGAAGCAAAAAGGTATAAAAATCGTTGCTGATTACTGGTTAATTTTTCAAAGATTTCATCATATAGCTTAGTGGGGTTTGTTAAAATATCTATAATGTATTTTCCATAGTCTTCGTGCTCTTTCCGCGACTCTCTAACAATTGCCTCCATCAATCGAGGAAAATAATTTGTATGTTTAATAATCGATAGATATGTTTCGTTTTTCCTTAATTGATCATAATTAGAAGATAAAATAATCTGTTTTTCGATATTGTGATGATATTCTTTTTCGAAATTCATTCTTAAAATCTGTGCTTTCTCCTCATCAGTGAATCGAGAAACATCTATTGTAATCTTTTTACCTTCTAAATCCTCAATATAATTTCCAAACTCAATATTTGCTTGGGTCGCCACCTGTAATATCTGAGTCCGCGTATTGAAAATCAAGTATAAATTATCCACTCTTCGTGCTAGCTTCACCAATTTACTAACTTTACTCAAGTGGTGTTCAGCTTTATCAAAAGTATTTCGCCCTAAAAAATCATCGAAAATAACCAATAGGACTGCATTCTCATCCTTGTAAGCTGAACTATATAATCCAACCACCTCATCCACATCATCAATACTTCTTTGAATAACAGATGCCGATGTATCGAGTCTATTTGAAAACAAAAAACCTAAATACCTACTTGTTTCCGTCTTACCTACACCCGGTTGGCCAGTTAGAAAAACTAATCTATTCATCATCAGTGTTTTATAAGCTGCTTGGCTAGCTATTGTTTCAACAAAATATTGTCTAACAAAATCATCGAAAAACAGTTCTGTCTCTAAATCAAGGACTTCCATCTGCATTTGCTTAATTTCTTGAATTAACTTACCATTTAATAAATTATACTGCTTAAAAATGTCCTGATAATTTTTGTCATTTGATAGTTTTTCAAGCTCCCCTGCATCAATAATATGTGTATCACTTTTTATCCATTCTGGTTTTAATTCTCTAATTTTCTTCCTAGAGTCGGGATTCAAAGAAGCACTTGTAACTACAATATAATCAAACTGATTGACAAAATTTTTTTCATCTTTCAATTTTTCAAGTTTCTCAACCTCTTCCGAAATCAATTTAATCATTTTGGAAGGTTGGGTTGAACTCTGATATCTTTTTGATTGTACTATTATTGTCGGATTTACAGAATCATCCATTCCATCTATACCGCCATCTGGACCTTCACCAAAATCAATGATGTTAGTATTAAATCTTTTTTCAACAATTCTATTAGAAAATTTTTCAAAATCATCTGGTGATAAAAATTCTGTAGGAACCCTCATAACAATCTCCACTCCAAACATCTTTTATTATATAAATTATACCAAAAAAGAAGCCCATTCGGACTTCTTGCTTTATTCTTCTGCTGGTCTTGACTTGCGGGCAATATCTGCTAAGATATGGTCCACAAATTCTGACACTGACTGAGTTTGCGTTGCCTTGCTTCCGTATCGACGGACGTTGACAGCATTGTCTTCCATTTCCTTGTCACCGACGATGAGCTGGTATGGAATCTTGCTGGTCTGACTCTGACGAATCTTGTACTGCATCTTCTCGTTACGTTCATCCACGTGTACACGAACACCACGGTCTTGCAATTCTTTGGCAACCTTCCAAGCGTAATCCAAGTGAGCTTCCACAGAGATTGGAATCATAGTCACTTGGGTTGGAGCCAACCAAGTTGGGAAGGCACCCTTGTAGGTTTCAATCAAGATGGCAGTGAAGCGTTCCATAGTTGAGATAACACCGCGGTGAATCATAACTGGGCGGTGCTCCTCGCCGTCAGCACCGATGTAGGTCAGACCAAAGCGTTCTGGCAAAAGGAAGTCCAACTGAATGGTTGACAGAGTTTCCTCGTTACCAAGGGCAGTTCTCACCTGGATATCCAATTTTGGACCGTAGAAGGCCGCTTCACCTTCTGCTTCAAAGTAATCCACGCCCATTTCATCCATGGCACCCTTCAACATACGCTGGGCATTTTCCCACATCTCATCGTTGTCATAGTACTTCTCTTTGTCCTCTGGATCACGATAAGATAGGCGGAAACGGTAGTCGTTTAGGTTGAAATCTGCGTACACATCGATAATCAACTGGAGAGCTTTTTTGAACTCTTCTTGGATTTGCTCAGGTGTCACGAAAATATGACCGTCGTTAAGAGTCATCTCACGTACACGCTGCAAACCAGTAAGAGCACCAGATTTCTCATAGCGGTGCATCATACCAAGCTCAGCGATACGCACAGGCAACTCACGATAAGAACGCACATGGTTTTTATAAACTTGAATGTGGTGCGGACAGTTCATCGGACGAAGCACAAACTCCTCACCGTCACCCATGTCCATAGTTGGGAACATATCTTCATGGTAATGATCCCAGTGACCTGAAGTCTTATAGAGTTCAACAGAAGCCAATGGTGGCGTATATACGTGCTGATAACCTGAAGCCAATTCCTTATCTGTGATGTAACGCTCCAAGGTACGACGGATAGTTGCACCGTTTGGCAACCAGAATGGCAAACCTTGACCAACTTCTTGGCTGATCATGAAAAGATCCAATTCCTTACCAAGTTTACGGTGGTCACGTTCTTTGGCCTCTTCACGCATTTGCAGGTAAGCCTTGAGGTCTTTCTTGTCAAACCAAGCTGTACCATAAACACGTTGCATCATTGGATTTTCGCTCTTACCACGCCAGTATGCACCAGCCACATTGAGCAATTCAAAAATCTGGATACGGCCTGTTGACGGAACGTGTGGGCCACGGCAGAGGTCAACGTATTCACCCTGGGTATAAATGGTCAAACCGCCCTCGTCATCAGAGTGCTCGTGAATCAATTCCAACTTGTAGGGATCGTTTTTAAAAATTTCAAGAGCTTCTTCCTTGGTCACCTCACGGCGTTCTGAAGGGAAGTTTTCCTTGACAATCTTCATCATTTCTTCCTGAATGCGTGGCAGGTCTTCATTTGAAATCTGACCAGCCGCATTGTCCGTGTCATAGTAGAAACCATCCTGAATAGCTGGACCAACCCCCAACTTGATGTCTGGGAAAAGACGACGAGCCGCTTGGGCAAACAAGTGGGCAGCTGAGTGACGCAAGATGTCCAAGGCATCCTCATGGTCAGGCGTTACGATTTCAAGCGTACCGTCCTCTTCGATGGCACGAGTGGTGTCAATCAATTTACCATTGAACTTACCAGCAAGAGCCTTCTTCGCCAAAGACTTGCTGATGCTCTCTGCAATTTCAAAAGTAGTCACACCAGCTTGGTACTCACGAACAGCACCATCTGGGAAAGTAATATGAATCATATTTATCTCCTTTTTTTATTTTTAATCCCCAATAACTCTTCTTTCTGAGTTAAAAAGGTTTCCATTTCTTTTTGAATATCAATATCCAGTCGGTCGGCTAATTCGATCAACCACCAGATATTTTCAGCCATTTTATGCTCCAAGGTATAAGGCGTTTCATCATAGTAACGCCCCTGCTTGGTCATAATCAGACGGTTCATGTTGCCAATATCATTGGTCAAAGCCAAGAGGTCCTCCTCGATGGACCACTCTTTGTCGTGGTGCTTGACTTCCAACTCTCTGTAAGCCTTGCGAATGGCTAGGCAACGGTCAATCGTTTCTTGTGGAATGTTGGTCAACTTCATCTCCTTGTTTTGTCAAAAAAGAAAATACGACACCCTCGCAAAAGGACGTCGTAACGTGGTTCCACCTTCATTCGCAGTCACGCTGAAAAGCCTGACTACCTCAGATTGGCGATAAGGGAACCACCCTTTTATGTTTGCATAAAATCATACCGAGTAGTGTCAATCCTATCCTCTATGTGCTTGCACCCACCGCACACTCTCTCAAAGATTTCCTAGAATTGATAAGTCTCTAGAGGCTATTATAACAAGGATTTTCTGATTTTTCAAGGATTTTTCCTCATTTTCTTTCTTAGAGAAAATAGCAGAGCTCCTATCCCATTTCCAATCAGAGCACATAAGGTGTAGACAATCTGATAGAGAATAATCCATTCCTTAAAGAAAAAGATGGTTACAGGATAAAGCAGTAAAACCAAGGCAAGAAGGCTAGGAGAAAAGCCATAAAAAAATCCATAAAGAAGACCCGTTAGGAATAATACAATGGGAGTATAGAGCAATATATTCCCAACCACCAGCTCCTTAGAAAGCATGGTGTCACTAATCAGATGAAAGGCAATCAGATAAATACCTGCATACATGGATAGAACAATGAGAGTTACCAAAACCAGATTCTTCCAACTCTCTTTCCGAAGCTTTTCCATTTGAAACCTCCAAATTATTCAAAGAAATTCCGAATTGATTTTACTTGTTCGACTGATTTTTTCAATATTTTTGCTGTTGTGTCTGTTGATTTAACTACTACTTTTTGCGGTAGGTAAATAGCCTCTTTTATCAAAGCTTCTGCTACGCTATCTTGATTAGTATGTTCTTTTCTAAAATCATACGAAATCTTCAAATCTAGATAATATTCAAAAACCTTGCGCCCAAAATTCGTAGAAGAAATCTCATAGAGCTTCTTATCAAGCACATACAGATTCATTGGTGGTGTAGCAATAATTGCCTCAACGACGGCATCTGCCAACTCCTGTTCTCGAATGAAGAGTGTCCCAAACATCTTATCTGTTATAACGTTTTTTAAGTAGGGATTGCTATGTGCCAAAATAGGAGTTCCAGAAGCTAAGCTTTCTAAGAAAGTTAGTCCCTGTGTTTCACTGGTCGAAGCAGAAATAAAGAAATCCGCAGCTTTATAATAAAGCGCTGTATCACTTGGAGCAATCATTCCCGTCAACTGGACGTGTTCTTCTAGATTAAGCTCCGCTATCATTTCCTGAAGATCATCTGTATAAGGTCCACCTCCGACAATGACCAACTTCACCTTGGGATTTTCCAGCAAAATTTTTGGCATTGCCTGAACGATTGCTTGGATATTCTTCTCGTGAGAAATCCTAGACAGACTTAACAACATCGTTTCATCACTAGCAATTCCTAGTTGTTCCCGCAACTCATCTGTTTCATCCTTGCCAATTTCTGGTCTATCAAACTTTGCCAGGTCAATTCCTGTCGGAATGACTCGTTTAGAAATCGGAACGTTGTAACTCATTAAAAGATCTTCAACAATCTCACTGGGGCAAATTACCCCATCCAGATCTTTTAAAAATGCCCGTACTAAATATTTAACCATCCCGGGACGAATAATCCTCCCCTTGGCAATATAGTGTACGTAGTCTTCATACTGGGTATGATAAGTATGTACCACTGGAATATCTAGTTCCTTGGCAATCATTTTCCCCAAAATCCCCAAAGAAAATTCTGTATGAGTATGAATAATATCTAGTTTATAGCGACTTGCAATTTTTAAGGCATCTGTAAAACCCGCGTAAGCCACTCGACGATCTTTAAAGGCAAAAAAAGGTACGCTAGGAATTCGGATAATGTCCCAATCTTCGTAGCGATTCACATCCTCATCTGTCGTCGTAAAGATAAATACCGTATGTCCCAATTTCTCCAACTCTGTCTTAAGAGTCCGAATCGAAGTCGCGACTCCTGAAACCTGTGGAAAATAGGTATCCGTAAACAATCCAATCCGCATTTACATCTCCAATACTTGTCGATAGGCATCCACCAATTGGTGGGAAACATTGTCAATCGCGCGACTAACCGCAACCTGGTAGCCCGCCTCACGTTTATCAACCTGCTTGTCTAAGATTTTCTGAATAGAATCAACAAAATCATCCACTGTATGTCCCAATTCGGCAACGTTTTCGTCAATCCAACCATCGTAAACTGGAATATCTCTTAGAACAACATGCTGATGACTAGCAAGAGCTTCCAGAACAACAATCCCTTCTGTTTCCTCATACGATGGGAAGAAAAAGGCATCCGCTCCGCTCATTGCACCTTGAAAAACAGCACCTTTAAAATAACCTGGAAACTCGACATTCGCCGGATGATCTCCCTCAACAATTTTTCTAATATATGACGGAATCAGCCACTTATTGATTGAACCGAGCCAAATGAAGCGGACATGCGGCATCTTTTCGGCTACCTTGACAAAGTCTTCAATTCCTTTACGTCGGAAGTAGAGCCCTGCACAGACAACAACTGGCTGACCTTCTTCAATTTTAAAATGCTCTCGAAAGATTGCTTCCTTACGTTCATCCTTCTTATATTTATCTAAATCAATACCATTCGAAACGGCTATAATTGGCGTTGTCACACCGTAAGACTGGATGAGTTTTTTTGAATACTCTGAAGGAGTGATGACAAAGTCTGCCTTTTGGTACATGCTTGCTAGATATTTCCCTACAAAAGGAGCTAGGGTATTCGAACCGATAAAGGAATTTTGAAAATCTTCCTTCGTGGAATGTCCATGCATGATTACCTTTTTTCCACTCCGTTTGGCTGCATGTAGCAATAACCAGGAGCGTGGACCATAGGTATTGATATGAATGACATCATAATCTCCCAGCAGGTCTGTTGTATAAGGAATGCCTGCCATATCTAGCGCTTCCATCTGGTGTTGAAGCGCCCGACCAATTCCTGATTTCTCTAAAACAGTTTTACCTTCTAAATACAATAGTACTTTCATAATACCATTATAGCCCTTTTTTACATTTTTTCATATTTTAAACTGTATTCTACACGAATTTTGTATCAATTAAAGCCAATACTAAAGAAGATAATCCTAAATATATGATTACATAAAAAACATATAAAACAGATTTTAAAAGCAGAAGGACAGCTTGAATGTTTTTTAGAAGATGTTATAATTTACGAATGGTGCACATTCTGGCACTAAGCGTTCAAAATTTATTGAGGACTTTAGATGTAAAATTTGCATGTTATAACGACACAGATTAGCTACATAAATCATGCTTTGAGAAAGGAAAAAAGAATAATGAATACTAAGAAATGGAGAACATCGCTCCTAATACCAGGAATAGTATTATTTGGAACTGTTGCTCTAGTGAATAATGTATCGGCACAAGAATTAAAAAATACTATCATCAGCGCAAAACAACCTGATGGGGGACAGGCTACTTCAAAGGCGGTTAATGTCAAAATACCAGCAGTAGTACGACTATTTGGTCGTGAGCTTCTAGAAAATGAATTTAAATTTGAGCTTAGAGAAGCAAATGGCGAGGAACTCCCTGTCCTTGATACAGCTCAAAATACAAAAGAGGGGCAAGTTAGATTTAAAAATCTATCATTCGATAAGCCCGGCGAATATTGGTATACAATTTCAGAAGTAAAAAATGAGCTTAGTGGTGTTGAGTATGATTCGAAATATATTGTAACAAAAATAACTGTAGAAGATCGAAACAACGGACAATTACAGGCAATGATTGAATTTATTGCTGATGACAATGTCTTTAACAATTTCTATACACCTGCTCCAGCTGCTGCTAGTCTTTCGATTAAAAAAGTCCTCGAGGGACGTACCTTAAACACCGGTGAATTCGAATTTGTTTTAAAGAATGAAAAAGGCGATGAAATCGAAAAGGTAAGTAATCAAGCAGATGGTTCTGTAAACTTTAGTGCCCTAACATTTACAAAAGAGGGAACCTATACCTACACTGTTTCAGAAGTTGATGGCGGACTTGGCGATATTATCTATGACAAATCAGATATTAAGGCCACTATCACTGTGAAAGATAACAATCACGGACAACTAGTCTCAACAGTGACTTATGAAAATAGCGATCAAATCTTCGAGAATATTTTGAATACTGGGAAGTTAATAGCACCAACCACGGATAGCATTATTACTGATAATGAAGTCTCTGAAAAACAGATGCCAAACATTGTGAACGAAAATGCCGTAACACCTGAAAAGCAAATGACTAATAAAGAGAACGATAATATTGTAAGCTCTGAAAAACAGATGCCAAGCATTGTGAACGACATGGTCGTAACACCTCAAGAACAAATGGCTAATAAAGAGAACGATAAGGTTGTAAGCTCTGAAAAACAGATGCCGACTGTTGAGAACAACAATGCCGTAACACCTGAAAAGCAAATGACTAATAAAGAGAACGATAATATTGAAACCTCTGAAAAACAAATGCCGAGTGTTGTGAACGAAAATGCCGTAACACCTGAAAAGCAAATGACTAATAAAGAGAACGATAATATTGTAAGCTCCGAAAAACAGATGCCAACTGTTGAGAACAACAATGCCGTAACACCTGAAAAGCAAATGACTAATAAAGAGAACGATAATATTGAAACCTCTGAAAAACAAATGCCGAGTGTTGTGAACGAAAATGCCGTAACACCTGAAAAGCAAATGACTAATAAAGAGAACGATAAGGTTGTAATCTCTGAAAAACAGATGCCGACTGTTGTGAACGAAAATGCCGTAACACCTCAAGAACAAATGGCTAATAAAGAGAAGGATAATATTGAAACCTCTGAAAAACAGATGCCGACTGTTGTGAACGAAAATGCCGTAACACCTGAAAAGCAAATAGCTAATAAAGAGAAGGAAAATATCGAAACCTCTAAAAAACAGATATCTGGTAATGTGAACAACCAAAATGGTACAGTCGAAGAAAATTCAAACACTAAACCAACAACTGAAAAAACAGATAAGCAGGAGACTTCAACATTTAAAACCGAAACTGCTAAGCAAATCTTACCAGTAACTGGTGAGAAAGGAAGTTTATGGTTATTGACAAGTGGTATTATCGGGCTTGCAATTGCGTTGTTTACACGTAAACGTAAATTATAATAATCACCTAACTGATACAGTTCTAAAGGATGAGAACAAGCCCAGTACTGCTTCTCTAGATTCGCATCAACATCTCGCACAACTTACAGAGTGTGACAGACTTAAAATCAACTACAAAGCCCTCGCTAAGCTTATACATCTAGCGAGGGCTTTATATTTATTTTTTATAATCTTTTAGTTTTCGGTTAGTATAGCCATTTCGTTTGCTTTTAGTACTCGCTTCAAAGGTTCGGGGAACCTTTGAAGACTGGAGATAAGGCGAAGCAAGTTTGCCTCAATAGCTGCTGGTTGCTAGAACAGCCTAAAGGCTGTTCTAGGTTGGAAATGTTTCCTCGCTCGTCGAAGTAATAAAAGATAAACTAAATGATTATAATGTTTGATAGAGTGAGGGTGCGGAGTAATAAGATATCTTATCCGGCTACTCCCATATTTATCACTTAGTTGATTTCCGTACTTTGATTCCGTGGTTAAGAACTACCTCACGGTTTTCCAACTCTTCCTTATGCATGATTTTGGTGAGCATGCGCATAGCAATTGCACCAATATCGTATAGCGGCTGATTGATAGAGGTCAGGTTTGGACGGGTAAACTTGGTCACTAGGGAATCATCACTTGTAATGATTTCAAAGTCTTCTGGAACCTTGATGCCCATATCACTGACACCATTCAATAGACCAGCAGCAATCTCATCTTCTGCAACATAAGCTGCAGTTGCTCCGGCATTCAAAATACGTTCTGCTAGAGCGTAGCCTTCCTCGTATTTATACTTGGATTCAAAAACCAATCCTTCGTTAAACTCGATTCCGTTGTCCTTCAAGCCTTGTTTGTAGCCTGCAAAACGAACTTTGCCATTGATGTCATCTACAAGCGGCCCTGATACAAAGGCAATTTTCTTGTTGTTCTTAGCTAACAGATTGACTGCATCAACACTAGCGGCAGCATAGTCAATATTGACACTAGGTAATTGGTGCTCCAAATCCACGGTACCAGCTAAAACAATCGGTGTACGTGAGCGTGAAAACTCCGCACGAATCTTGTCTGTCAAATGATAGCCCATGAAAATGATTCCGTCCACCTGTTTTGAGAATAGGGTATTTACTACATTGATTTCTTTCTCATCATTTTCATCACTGTTTGCTAGGACGATATTGTATTTGTACATATCGGCAATATCATCGATACCTTTGGCCAAGGTTGCAAAATAAGCATTAGCAATATTTGGAATCACAACCCCCACAGTGGTAGTCTTCTTGCTGGCCAAGCCACGTGCAACAGCATTCGGACGATAATCCAAACGGTCGATGACTTCTAATACTTTTTTACGAGTATTTTCCTTTACGTTTTTATTCCCATTTACCACGCGCGATACTGTCGCCATGGATACACCTGCTTCGCGGGCAACGTCATAAATCGTTACCGTATCGTCAGTGTTTAACATACGTTATGTACTCCCTTTCAATAGTTCTAGTTCTATGAAAATTACGCTTTCACTCAAGTATAGTGTATCACTTTTTGAAACCACTTTCAAGAGAAAAACACCATTTTTTTGATAATACTTGCAATTTTTTTCATTTTTTGGAACAATAGTCTATATAATAAACGAAACTTTCACTTTTTTTACCACTACATGCTAGAAAGGTCTCCACTATGTCAAAATTACATCATGTTAAATCCTACTTAGAAGCCAACAAAATGGACTTGGCCATCTTCTCTGATCCAGTTAGCATCTATTATCTGACTGGCTATCATAGCGATCCTCATGAGCGCCACATGATGCTCTTTGTTATGCCTGACCACGACTCACTACTCTTTCTCCCTGCCTTGGATGTAGAACGTGCGGTTGCGACTGTTGACTTTCCTGTAGCCGGCTATATGGACTCAGAAAATCCATGGCAGATTATCAAGAGCAAATTGCCACAAAAATCTTTCTCAGCAATCGGTGCAGAATTTGATAATTTGAATTTAACCCGCTACCATGGTCTTCAGTCTATATTTAGCCAACCATTTTCAGACATTACACCTCTGATTAATACTATGAAATTGATCAAGTCTCGTGATGAAATTGAAAAAATGCTGGTTGCTGGAGAGTTTGCGGATAAGGCTATGCAGGTTGGGTTTAACAATATCTCACTCAACGTAACCGAAACGGATATTATTGCTCAGATTGAATTTGAAATGAAGAAGCAAGGCATCTCAAAAATGAGCTTTGAGACCATGGTCTTAACAGGCGACAATGCCGCAAATCCACATGGTATTCCCTCAACAAACAAAATCGAGAATAATGCTCTGCTATTGTTCGACCTAGGGGTGGAAGCTTTGGGCTATACGTCTGATATGACACGGACTGTCGCTGTCGGTAAGCCAGACCAGTTTAAACAGGATATTTACAACTTAACTTTAGAGGCTCATATGGCTGCAGTTAATATGATTAAGCCTGGTGTGACCGCTAGTGAAATTGACTATGCCGCTCGCTCTGTGATTGAAAAAGCAGGTTATGGCGAGTACTTCAACCACCGACTCGGTCACGGTTTGGGAATGAATGTCCATGAATTCCCATCAATTATGGAAGGCAATGATTTGGTCATCGAAGAAGGTATGTGTTTCTCTGTCGAGCCTGGTATTTACATCCCTGGAAAAGTTGGTGTTCGTATCGAGGATTGTGGTTACGTTACCAAAAATGGCTTTGAAGTCTTTACAAAAACACCAAAAGAATTACTGTATTTTGAAGGGTAATGGGGACCAATCGTTTTTTCACTCATCAAAGCTCGTTGACAACTGTTCATTTTGATCTTCAAAGAACATTAAATAGAAGTGCTGTGAAGCCAAGTATTAAAATAAAAGCATACGATCATGTTACCGAGGAGTTTCATAATCGTATGCTCTATTTATTTGTATTTGTGTCTAACCAAATCTTGAGAAGATGTAACTGATACTCTTCGAAAATCAAAATCAGACGATGTTGACTTGATTTGATGAGTGAAAGGCTCCAGTGGAGCCTTTCAGCCTGTTACCTTGAAACAAAATAGTAACAGGGTTCTATCTGCGTAAGTAGAAACGAACTACGTTCGCTCTATCTCCAACCTCCAAAGGTTCCTCAAACCTTTGGAGCTAGTCTGATTTTGATTTTCATTGAGTATGAGAACAAGGCTAAGTCCACAAAGAAGGCTGTTTTATCTAAAAATTACGTCCGTTTTTACCGTAACCGTATTTTTCCATAAAGTCTTGACGGAATTCCAAAAGGTTGTCATCCATGATTGCTTGACGGACATTTTTCATCAAATTAATCAAGAAGTAGAGGTTGTGATAACTTGTCAAACGAATACCAAATGTCTCGTCGGCCTTAAGTAAATGGCGGAGATACGCACGTGTATAGTTTTTACATGTGTAGCAATCGCACTCTGGATCTAACGGTGTAAAGTCCTCAGCGAACTGAGCATTTTTCACTACAAGACGTCCACGACTGGTCATACAGGTTCCATTACGCGCAATACGTGTTGGTAATACACAGTCAAACATATCAACCCCACGAATTACGCCATCAATCAAGCTATCTGGTGCTCCAACACCCATGAGATAGCGTGGTTTATTCTCTGGTAAAAGAGGAGTCGTGAAGTCCAGAACAGCATTCATTTCAGCGTGTGTTTCACCAACAGCCAATCCTCCAATAGAGTAACCTGGAAAATCCATGCTAACCAAATCATGAGCTGATTGGCGACGAAGATCTTCAAAACCAGCACCTTGTACAATACCAAATAAGCCTTGGTCATGCGGACGGCGGTGAGCCTTGAGACCACGTTCTGCCCAACGACTTGTTCTTTCGATGGATTTTTTTACATAGTCATAAGGCTGGTAGAACTGCGGACACTCATCAAAGCTCATCATAATGTCAGAGCCAAGATTGTTCTGAATAGAGATAGCTTTTTCAGGTGACAGGAACATCTTACTACCATTGAGATGGTTTTTGAAGGTCACACCTTCTTCTGAGATATTGCGACTATCCGCCAAAGAATAAACCTGGAAACCACCTGAGTCAGTCAGAATCGGTTGATCCCAGTTCATAAATTTGTGCAAACCACCTGCACGCGCCACCAATTCATCACCTGGACGAAGCCACAAATGATAGGTATTGGATAGGATAATTCCCGATCCCATCTCTTTCAATTCTTCAGGCGACATGGTCTTTACCGTTGCCTGAGTCCCAACTGGCATAAACATGGGGGTCGGAAAGGTCCCGTGTGGGGTAATAATTTCACCCAAACGTGCACCTGTGTGCTTTTCTTTCTTAATCAAGCGATACTTGATTGGAACATCTGTCATATTTTATTTACCTCCCGCTAGGAAAAACAGTCCTAGGAATTTAATCTTGCATGGTCTAATCCATCAGAATGTCTTAAATGTTCTCGCTTATTTCAGCGGTATTTACCTTGTCTTCTACTTATTTAACAGTAAATAGATAGGCGCATCACAACAAACTGACAAATTACCACAGCACCTTCCAGTCTATCAAAAAAAGCCTAGCTTGTCATCTAGAATTATGTTACAATGTTGGGTAAGGAGGTTATGTAGATGTTTACAATTTCTAATATACGTGAGCGGGCTCGCCAAACACTAAACGAGACACCTGGTATCTATCAAGTGGCCATCATCCCCGTCACTATTTCTGTTATCGTTCAGTTAATTTCTTTCTCTCGCAATAGCCTTGCTGGAGTGTCGGCTGAGGAACCTGCTAGTCCTAGCTACTTTATTTCTACCTCTTTGTTTCCAATATTTTACGGATTGCTACTAGGAATGTTGTCATTATCAGTCATATGGACTATCTTCAATATCATCAAAGGGGGCAAAACTACCACATCATTCAAAGATTCCTTGAGCATTTTCAATCATAAAGATTTCTGGAAAATCTTTCGAACTTACATTTTAAAAAGTTTCTTGCTCTTCCTTTGGGGGATCCTGTTTTACCTTGGTATCGGTCTACTTATCGGTGCTGGAACGATGATTACGATTATAGCTGCATCCAGTCAAACCTTGGACCCTAATGCACTCCCTATGGAAATCCTTGCCATACTGGGATTAATGACCATGGGAGGCATCTTACTTATGCTTTTAGGGTTGGCTCTTTATATTCCACAAATCTATGCTTACTCACAGGTAGAATATATCTTGTTTGAACAATTGGAACGCGAGGAATATACAGGCGCCTTTTCAATCATTCGGTCTAGCCGAAAGTTGATGAAAGGTTACAAATTCAAACGCTTTACACTTGATTTATCTTTCATTGGTTGGTTCCTTCTTGTCATTATTACATTTGGATTGGCAGGTCTATATGTATGGCCGTATCACTATGCTGCACAAATGCACTTCCATGAAGAAATTTTAGATGATCAGGCTAAGAAAATGAGTTACGTATAAAAATAAGAGCGATATTTGCTCTTATTTTTATATAAGTTTTTGTGTCGATATTTAAGAAAAAAATATATCAATAATTGGTGCAAACAGTTGGATTGTGTTATACTATGACTGAGGAGCGACAAAGGACTATTTAGCCTGCTTGGTATTGGAGCAGATTTCTTCCTTTCTATTTTTACGCCATGTGTAGTAATTTGTTCCAATTCTAAGCGCTCCTCACTTAGAGTCATCCAGCAGTTCAATGGTTCATTGAGCTGCTTTTTCGGTGAAAAAAGTCGGATAAATATAACCCGACTTACTAGTATTGTTATTTCATTTCAAGATATTCAATCTTGATACATTTATTCATGACAATATCGTTACAACCTGCCTGACGCAACAGTTTTTCTGCTTCTTGACTTTCTAATCCAAGTTGAGCCCAGAAAACTTTGGCATTCGACTGGATAAATTCCTGTGCTACCTCTGGTAAAAATTCACTTCTGCGGAAAACATCTACAATATCAATAGGTTGGTCAATCTCTGCTAGACTACTATAGACCAACTCGCCTAAAATAGTCCCACCAGCAGCCTTGGGATTAACTGGAATAATTTTATAGCCCGCTTCCTGCATGAGCTTGGAAACGCGGTAGGCTGCTGTCTCTTCTCGACTAGACAAACCGACCACCGCAATAGTCTTAGCATTTTTCAAATAGTCAAAGATAATGTCCTGACTAGGATTTTGGAAGGAATAAGACATAGATACCTCCTTTAATGTATATTAAATGTTAGAATCAATAAAAGCTTAATGAATAGAGAACACTATAACACAATCTTGTCAGTTCATCTAGAATAATCTAACTAGTTATCGTCATTTAGTATTTCTTTTATTACTTCGTTAACTCGCCTTGCCTAACTCCAGTTATGCCTGCGGCTCGTTGCCTAGTACTAAAAGTAAACTAAAAGACTATACTAACTTAGCTTGTTTATCCTGATTATTTTTTAGCAATTTGGTACACAACATCCTTAACTTGGCCGATAACCTTTTTAAGATTGGTACGCTTTTTATCATCTCCTGGATCTAAGGAATAATAGATTGAACCAACAACCACGGAGTCGTCATAAGCAGCTGTCGATTCCATCCGATAAAAAGTCAGACGAGCTAATTTTTGATCTGTTAATAACTGTCGCCCAACCTGCCATTCCTGACTATTGATTGTGACAACCGTCTTTTCATTGAAAGAATGATTTGTTTCAACCATCCGTGCTTCTAATTCCTCCGGCGTCATATTGCGACCTTCTTCCAATGGAGACTGATTAAAAGCATTGATATTATAGAGTTGGACCATGTAATTGCTGGAACCTTCTTTAACATCATAGACTGCAGCGACTGTCTCATCCTTAGTATTTTCTGCATTAATTGTCCAAGTAGATGGCACATCATAATAACGGAAAAATTCCTTGATGTTCCCATTTTCATCTTTTTCAGCAACACCATTATTGGCCGCATAAATCTTGTGGCCTTTTTGTGTTTCGTCAGTAGGTGGTGTACTATTAACAGCTACAAGCTCTGCATTTGCTAAAACATTGAACTGTTCGTTCGTAGTATCTTGCTTTTCTTGCAAAATCGGTAAGGTGGTTGAAAACTCTTCCCCTGAAGAAGCTGGTGTTTTCTCAGTCTTCTGCGATGCTTTTCCGCAACCTGCAAGCAGAAGACTACATAGACCAATACAAAGAATTAATTTTTTCATACTTTTTCCTTTCTTACTTTGCTTCATACCATGTTGAACCTTCATTTTCATCCGCAATCAATGGCACAGACAGGCTAATCGCCGATTCCATGGTCTCTTTTACCATGGCTTTTACTGTTTCTAGCTCTGCCACTGGGACTTCCAAAACAATCTCATCGTGTACTTGCAATAACATACGTGTCGCAAGACCTGCTTCAGTCAAAGCCTTGTCAAGATTAATCATGGCTATTTTGAGAATATCTGCGGCCGAACCCTGAATCGGTGAGTTGATGGCTGTCCGTTCCGCAAAATTACGGACATTGAAATTGCGAGAGTTTATATCTGGTAATTCACGACGGCGTTTGTAAATCGTCTCTACATAACCCTTATCACGTGCCTCACGAACAATGGTTTCCATGTAATTCTTAATTCCTGGGAAGCGTTCAAAATAGGTATCGATATAGGCTTTAGCTTCCTTACGTGTAATCCCCAAGTTATTGGATAGACCGAAATCTGAAATACCATAGACGACACCGAAGTTTACAGCCTTGGCATTCCGACGGTCATTTGGTGTCACATCCTCAGCTTTTTCGATACCGAAGACCCGCATAGCTGTCGAAGTGTGAATATCTGCACCTTGCTGGAAGGCCTCAATCAAATGCTGGTCCTGAGAAATATGAGCCAAGACGCGCAATTCAATCTGTGAATAGTCCGATGCTAAAAGGACACTATTTTCAAGCGATGGCACAAATGCCTTACGAATCAAGCGCCCTTGTTCTAGACGAACAGGAATATTTTGCAAGTTAGGGTCCGTCGAAGATAGGCGACCTGTTTGTGTCAAATCCTGTACATAGCGGGTATGAATCTTACCATCTTCTAAAATGGCATCCTGCAAGCCGACTACATAAGTTGATTGAAGCTTGGTAATCTGACGGTATTCCAAGATTTTTGAAACAACTGGTGCAATTGGCGCTAATCGTTCTAAGACATCCACTGCTGTTGAATAGCCTGTCTTGGTCTTCTTGGTATATTCCAACGGTAGGCCCATATCTTCAAAGAGAATGGTCCCAAGCTGCTTAGGCGAATTGATATTAAATTCCTGACCAGCTAGTTCATAGATTTCCTTGGTCAACTGGTCAATCAAAACTTCGTTTTCAGATTGCATAGCTTTGAGAGTCTCAGCTTCCACCTTAATACCAGCAATTTCCATCTTAGCTAAAACATTTGCCAGTGGCAACTCCATGTCAAACAAAAGATCTAATTGCTGATTTTCTTCTAATTTGGTCAGCATCGGCGCTTCTGTCTCAAGCAAAACCTGAACCTTACGTGCCAAGTGTGGGAAAAAGACCTCGCGTTCTGGCAAGTCTAACTTAGCACCCTTGCCATAAACTGCCTCATCTGGAACAAGACTGGTCTGACCATAGAGGTTGGCAATGGTTGTTAGGGAGTTGTCCTCAACGGTGGAAAGCAAGTATTTGGCTAGACGGCTATCGAAAGTAGCTAGAGGTAGCTTAATCTCTTTTCGGTCTAGAAGAACTTTTCCACGCTTAAAGTCATATATTTTTATGGTTTGGTTTTCTAAAAAGTCACGTAAGACTGGACTATCAAGTAGCTCAGGCCCTCCGACATAGATTTTCTCCTTATCCCCCCAAGCTAAACCAACCAAATCCTCTCGGTGATAATTTTCACCCAAGATTTCAAAATAGAAAAACTGGTCTTGTTTGAGCATAGCGGGGCTGATTTCCGTTACGATTTGGAAATCGAGTACCGCTTCCTCTTGTGAGCTGGTCGTACCTAACTGAGCCCTTAATTGCTTGAAGCCCATGTCATCATAAAATTGTCCCAGTTCATCCACCTTAGGACCTTGATAAACAATGTCATCCAGACCAATTTCGATTGGTGCCTGAGTATCAATGGTAGCAAGTGTACGAGATAGGAAGGCCTTCTCCTTATCAGCAATCAGGTTTTCCTTCATCTTAGAACCCTTCATGCTGTCAATGTTTTCGTAGATACCATCCAAAGAACCAAATTCTGTCAGGAGTTTTAGACCTGTTTTTTCACCGATTTTGGTCACCCCAGGGATGTTATCGGACTTATCTCCCATTAGAGCCTTGAGGTCAATAAACTGAGTAGGGGTAATCCCCATTTTTTCCATGAGGTAGGCTGGGGTAAATTCTTCGAATTCGGCTACACCTTTCTTGGAAATTTCGACTACGGTGTTCTCATCAGTCAGCTGGATCAAATCCTTATCACCGCTAACAATGGTCACATCGAAAGGAATGTCTGTCCGCTCTGCAATTTTGTCCAAGGTACCGATAATGTCATCTGCCTCATACTGATCCAGTTCGTAATGCTTGACTCCCATGGCATCCAACATCTGACGGATAAAAGGAAACTGCTCACGGAATTCATCTGGAGTCTTGGCACGACCTGCCTTATAGTCTGCATACATCTCCGTACGGAAAGTGGTCTTTCCAGCATCAAAAGCCACGAGAATATGGGTCGGTTCAATCCGCTTCATCATGTGGTCTAGCATGAGATTGAAGCCGTAGATAGCATTGGTGTGAAGGCCTGTCGGACTCTTAAAACGATCAATTTGATTATAAAGTGCAAAGAAAGCACGGAAGGCTATCGAAGAGCCATCAATTAATAATAATTTATTTTTTTTCATGTCTCTATTATAGCATGAAACGTATGTTTTAGTAGACTAGGGAGGGCTGGAATAATAGAAAATCCCAGTCAGTGACTAGGATTTTCCGTGTGATAAACATTACTCAACAGATTTTAGTGCTTCTAACATATCCACCTTTCTCAGATGATGATTGATGTACCAACCAAGAGCAGCCAAAATTCCACTAATGGCTAAGATAGGAATGAGATAGACTTCTAGTCCGACAGATGGATTGAATCGGATACTGTCCGAACCAATCATGGCAAGAAGGAGCTTGTGGAGATAAATACCGCCAACCAGTCCAACCAACATACCAATCAGCGAAAGGGCAATGGTTTCACGATAGATGTACATGGTCACCTCTTTATTGTGGAAGCCCAGTACCTTGATGGTAGATAATTCACGAATCCGTTCAGACATATTGATAATTGTAAGGTTGTAAAGAATAACCAAGCCAAGCAAGATGGATAGAATGACTAGAATGGTCATGATGGTCTGAAGCGAGCCTGCAATCGTGGTAAGCATGTCTATAAGAGAAGTATTTTGAACCAAACTTCTGACTGCTGGCATCGCTAGGAGTTGACTTGCAAGAGTCTGAATATGCCCCCATTGACTGTCTTTCAACTGAACCAGATAGGCATTGGCAGTCTTCTGCTTGCCTGTCACTTGTTCGTAGTAGCTATCTGTCATATAGATAAAATGCCCTGCGTACATATCAGCCACAGCCTCTACCCTGACTGAAACTTCCTTATCTTCCAAGGTCAGTGATAATTTATCACCAACTGAAACTCCGTAGATTTGCGCCAATTTTTCTGTGAGAACAATCCCCCTATCACTCAGTTTAATAGGCTGACCTGTCGAACTTTCCAGACTGACTTGATTTCCAAAATCCCGACGGTCTGAAATGTAGAGACTAATCGATAGATTCTTTCTCTGACTGTTTTCTTCCACCGTTTGATTGAGCTGTTCAAAAGCCACTGGCAAGGATTGGCGAACCTGATCTGACTGAAGAAAATGTGTTAACTTATCCAACTCTTCCTCAGTAGCTCTGCTATTTTCCACCACCAACATATCATAATGGATCAGCTCCCCAAACTGTCGTTGGACAACTCCTGAAATAGAGGAACGGATACCCAGTCCTCCAAAAAGAAGGGCGACGGTCCCTGCTACTCCAAAGATGGTCATAAGCATACGAAGCTTGTAGCGAAAGATATTGCGGGCTGTCACCTTATGGGTAAAGCTTAGACGAGACCAGATAGCCGGCCATTTTTCAAGCCAAATGCTGGAGCCTGTAACCGGTGGCTTAGGTAAAAGTAGCTGAGCAGGTTTTTCTGTCAGTTCCCGACGAGCCACCAAGTAAGCTGGCAGGACCGAGGAAGCCAGAGACAGGAGCAAGGCTAAACCTGTCCAAAGGGGATAAAAATGAAGTTTAGCTGGTCCAATCACGGTTGTCTGCGTAATAATGTTGGAAATAAGTGGAGACAAGAGGAGATTACCTGCTATTATGCCGACTATTGTTCCTGCCAGACCTGCCGCCAAACCATAGAGAATGAACTTAGCCATAATCTGTCTATTCGTATAGCCAAGGGCCTTGAAGAGACCTGACTGGGTTCGCTCTTCGTCGACAAAACGGGCCATGGTGGTAAAGGTCACTAGAGCTGCGACAAGGTAGAGAACAACTGGGAAGACATTGCCCACTGCTGCAATAGACCTAGTCGCATTGCTATAGGTAGTATAGCCATCCCCACCTGGTAGGCTTGTTCGAGTATAGACCTGATAAGGCGCTTTTTCCAGCTTACTTAAGTCGGATTTAGCCTGAGCAATCTCGGTTTGAGCTTGGCTAATTTCTTGATCGACCGAAGCTTTCTTTTCAGAAAATTGGGATTGAGCTTGACTTAACTCTTTATCAGCCTCCTCCAAACGGAGTTCTTCCTGACGGAGCAGTTGATTTGAAGACTCTAACTGGCTCAGTCCCCACTCATAGTCTTCTACTCCTTTATTGTAGGCTGCAATGCCTTGTTCATACTGACTCAAACCTGCTTGATAACGGGCCAAACCTGCCTGATATTCTTGATTCCAAGTTTGGTACTGGGCTAGATTGCTATTGTATTCATTTTGTTTGGTTTGATAGTAATCATAACCTTGTAAATAGGCTTGGTTGGCCTGCTCATGTGCAGATTCCATTTGGTCTAATCGGCTTTTCTCAACATCCAAACCTGCCTGTCTAGCTAACAAGTCAGGATAGTCTGAGAGGGTTTGGCCTTCTTGCAAGTGATTGGCAATTTCAAGGTCTAACTCTTGCTGAGCTTGAAACCAACTAGCTCGCCCTGTGGAAATCTGAGATGCGGTCTGACTCAGTTGGGCATTTTGGGAATCCAATTCTTGCTTGGCCTTTTCTAACTGCTGGGCTGACGTTTCTAATTCCATCTGATAGCCGTCTAGAAACGAAGCAGTCTGTTCTAATTGAGCCTTACGCCCATCCAATTCCTTTTTACTTTCTTCCAATTCAAACTTATTTTTTAATAGTTGGGCTTGGGCAGCTCGTAATTCAGCTTCCGTTTGGACAACCTTAGCCCTACCACGCGCAAACTCTCTACGACCTGTCGCTAATTGCTCCTCCCCTGTTTCCAGTTCTGACTCTGCCTGTTCAAGCTGGGATTGAGCCTGAGCAATTTCCTCTTCCCCTTTTGAAATATCTGTCTGTCCATCTGACTGAATAGCTGCCAATCGTTGTTCATCATTGTTAGCCAATAACTTTTCTAAGTCTTCTTGGTGCTGGTCCAACCTGTCTTGATAGGCCTGACTGTAATATGGTAAATCAACCAAATCATCATAGCGAATACGGGCAATAGTGTAAACTTCTGATTTAAAGGTATCTTGACTAACAAGGCCGTAGCCACCTAACTGCCCATCACCACTTGCAGCCATGCCCATGGTTTCATTGTCCCAAATTTCTGCTGATGCGACAAAGCCCACAAGAGTAAAACTTGTCTGTGTCAAGATTTTTCCATCCTTATCAGACTCCGTCACTTGAACAGTATCGCCCAATTTGTAACGATTTTTTAAAGAAGCTGATAGGGCTATTTGCCCCTTTTGACTGGGCATTTCCCCTTCTACTAGCTTATAGGTCGATAGGGTCTTGGGAGCTGAAAACAGCCGAATTGCAGTCTGGCCTTCATTAGTAACTACATCTTTAAAGTAGCCCGCTTCAAGAGTAGCACCTTCTATCGTTTCTAATTCGTCAAGGTCAGCTTGGCTAAGTCCCAGACCTGAAATTACTGCCAAATCCATCGTTCGATGACTGGCTATATAGGCTTGGGCCGTCTTTTCCATATTGGGAGCTGTTACTTTCAGACCTGTCAAAGCTAGAGCTCCTAGCATCATCAGGCTAAATATGGACAAAAAACGCCCCTTGGAAGAAAGCAGAGATTGTCTCATATCCTTCCAGTAGATTTTCTTTTTCATAGTTTCACCCACTAATATTCTAGGCTTGCAATATCCTGTGGTTCTGCGTGTAACTCAACGGAGTGTACACGGGCATCCCGCATTCGAATCACTCTGTCTGCAATAGGGGCTAGGGAACTATTGTGGGTAACGATAATCACCGTCGCCCCCTGCTTGCGGGACATATCTTGTAGGATTTGCAAGACCTGCTTACCTGTTTGATAATCCAGGGCACCTGTCGGTTCATCACAGAGGAGAATTTTAGGCTTTTTTGCAACAGCACGGGCAATAGCCACACGTTGTTGTTCGCCGCCTGAAAGCTGAGCGGGGAAATTATTGATACGGTGACCGAGTCCGACCTGTTCCAAGACCTCCTCGGCATCCAAAGCATCCTTGACAATTTCTGCTGCCAGTTCCACATTTTCCTTGGCGGTCAGATTGGCAACCAAGTTATAAAATTGAAAGACAAAACCTACATCATCTCTACGATAATTGGTCAATTCATGACTTGAAAGCTTGGCAATATCCACACCGTCAATCCAAACCTCCCCCTCGTCATTGCTATCCATGCCACCTAAAATATTGAGCAGAGTGGATTTGCCCGCACCCGATGAGCCAAGAATGATGACCAGCTCCCCCTTTTCAATCTCAAAGGACACACCGTCATTTGCCACAATGGTCGCATCCCCCATTTGGTAGTATTTTGACGAATTCTTTACTTGGATGTAGGACATGGCACACCTCGCTTCTTCTCTTCCTAACAACTGTATTCTTACTACTTATTATAGCACAAAAGAGGGATTCTCACCCAATGTCATTAAGTTAACTAACCTATCACATTTTGTGGTGGGTTATTTTTTATGTTACACTAAAAATAAAAGGGGAAAAGTCATGCTAGATCAGATTAAAGTTCAT